>JALHPX010000073.1:412-10020 GCA_022842225.1 bacterium | reverse complement strand
TCGGGTTTGCAAACCTGTTGCACCTGACCCCGGGAGAGATCGAAGCGCGCTTCCATAAATTCGTAGACTTGACGACCTTTTCGACTACTGCGTTTTCGAGGTCTTGACTCAGATCTCCTTTGACGTTAAATGCA
Organism: bacterium; assembly: GCA_022842225.1. Taxonomy (GTDB): domain Bacteria; phylum Bdellovibrionota; class FAC87; order UBA2466; family UBA2466; genus JALHPX01. Next base: position 9,886 of record JALHPX010000073.1, on the reverse strand, counting down.
GGCCGTTCTGAAGAAGGGGTCGCCAGATCTTTTCATCAAAGGAAATAGCGAGGACAAGTCATGGCAGCACCTAAAGCGTCAGCCAAACCAGTTAATTTGGGAACCAAGCGCGCATGCCCAAAATGCGCAGCTAAGTTTTACGATTTCGGCAAAATGGAATTGGATTGCCCAAAATGCGGGCACGAAATTGATGTCACCAAATTAACCCACACTCCCCCACCGCCGGTGAAATCGGCTCCCGTTGCTCGTGAAGTCGAAGCGGCGGACACGGAAGTCACACCATCGGCAGAAGCGGGTGAGTTTGAGAGTTTGGACGACCTCGAGAGCGACGACGAGCCTATCGGCGTCGATACCTCTGACGATTCCGACGACGATAATTACTAGCCCCAAATCAGCTGTCTCCAGCGATTACTTGCTTTGGCGGGAACTATCCTTCTGGGGCGGAGACAGGCGCGCATTTTCTTTAAATTGCACTTTTTCTTTCGGCCTGGGGGTCTTTAGATCATCCGGGCGGAAATTCCTTACCTGCGTGCGACTCCAGTAGCGGAGGATGAGGCCCGCAAAAAAAAGTGCCAGGGCTCCCCAAACAATGAAGAAGATTCGCTCTCCGGAAACCTGATCTAAGAATCGAACTAAGAATTTATCATGTGCTTTCATTTAGAACCGAATAGCTAGGCCCGAGCTGTTGTTTTGGACCGGGCTCTGGGATCGACTTGCCAAGACTGCCACCGCAATTCCAGAAGCAATCACACCTGCCACAATCCACGTCGAGGGACGCGCATACCAAGGGGTCGTGTCGACGGTGTAATCCAAAGTGGCTGGAGTGCTTCTACTCGTCGATGCCATCGAAAAGGTATCCCCCGCCCCCGCCGCTCCCAATGCCAGGCGCGCAGACTCTTGCTGGTGCTTGTGAATCAAGCTTTGAAGGCGTTCCCACCGAATCGGTAGCTGACGGCTTTGGCGGATATCCTCGGAGCGAAGCGGCTTCTCTGTCGGCACCTGGTCTAGACCCAGGCCGGGAGTAAAGACGAAGATATTGTATTCATCCCCCGCCTTGTCCAACACCAGAAGTGTCGCGACCGAGTGGCGTTGCGAAATCTTCGAGAGCGAAAACTTACGCGCCTCGTCCCATCCCCAAGCCAAGACTGGCGCCGTTTGCAGCCGCACCGTTCGCTGCCCGGGACCGGAGCACGCAGCAACAAAACTTCCCAACTCATCGCTCGCAGTTCCTCTAGCAAAGGTAAATGTCTGGCCGGGAACCACCTGGATTTCTCTGTTTTGGATCGGAAAACCATTCACGTAGACGGTTTCCTGGCCGCTCACCCCTTCCACGGTCATGCGGCAGGAGCGCGCGCTTTGGGGAAGGTCGACCCAGAGGTTTTCCAAAGTTTCGCGCTCGGCGAGTTTTTCCCAATTCCACGGCAAGGTGGCTGCGAGTTTGCCCTCGGGGTGTAAGCGTTTCGCAGGAAGTAAAAACTTGGCTGCTTCTCCGCGTTTGCCGTTGCGAATCGCTTGGACGGCAAGTGCACTATAAGCCAATTGTAATTCGGGTCCGAAAACCTCCACGTTTTCTAAACGCTGCAGTAGCGACTGCACTTTGGCTACCGCGGCGGCACTCGAAGAACCGATAGGCTGTGCGGAGAGGAGATCTTGCGAAGCTTGGCGCAGTTGCAGGCGCTCAAGCTCTAGCTGATTGGTGTACTCACTCTCTCTGCCCTGCACCGCGCGCACCGCCAGCCCTTGAGCGCCTTCATCTTCCAACCAGCGCTGCAGACGCCGTTCTAAAATTTCAAAAGAACGCTCCGAATTTCCCGTTGTCCCTAAACCTCCCAGAATCCCAACGGATTGGCCGCCAACGTTGGCGGTAGCAACCCAGCTCGTTGTGAGATGCGAGAAAATCACCAAGGCGCAGACAAATCGATTTGATCGTGGGCGATTCATTTTCGGTGGTCCTAGTCTTCATGCCAAATTCGGGCGCTTTTTTCACGGCGCACCCTTGATTTTTTAACGCCGGATGGCGATGCAAGCGCGTCGTTTGCGTGAATGAGAGCTATAGACAGTTTACCCGTTTGCCCTGCTTTTTCCATAAGCCGTATCTCAGACGGCGAGAGCGCCAAAACCAGATGCAGCCGATTGCGCTGGGGCTCCCGACGACTTTGCAGCACCAAGGCACCACTGAGGACCAATTCAGTGGAATACACTTCGACGCTATCGCCGGGGAGGATTTGCGCTTCGGTCTCAAATACCGCGGCGTAGGCTCGCTTCCCGCGCGGCAGGGCCTGCACAGCCGCTTGCGAAGAAACATCCGCGCGGCGAATCCAATCGCCTCTTTGGATCCCGACGAGCGCAAACCGCCGTGGGCGCTGCGAGTCGGAGTAGAAGTCCTGGGGCTGAAAATACGCTTGAGTACACTGCCTGGCATCGGCGGTTTCGCTCCATTCGGAAGTAAGCTGCGAGAGCTCAATTTGCTGCCCAGCAGCAAAAGCCATCCCCGCCCGCAATCGTTCGCAGGCTTGGCGTGGAGTCCCCTTGGGGCGCGACGACCACCACTCGATACCCAGGCAACAGGAGACGACAATAAAGACACCCGCGATGGACAATAATCTGCGCCGCAATCGACGAGGAACTGGGATCATAGAGTCTCTCCATTCCAGCGCAGCTTTTCCAAATCTGCGAGTCGACGATGCCAAGTAGCGAGTCGCTCGCGTTGGAGTGCGATGGCGGTGAAAAAGATCCCCACCATCAGAATTAGTTCAATCAGAGCGCTGCCCTTCGCCCTTACCGGAGCAGATGAATTGATAATTTGCCGTGCCCGCCTAAAGCCCATCGTGTAACGCCTTCTACCTTGTGAATCTGGGGACAACTACTCGCCCGTGTCTCAGTGCGATCCCAGAGAATCTCCCAGCCCCTTTTTGCTGAGCAAATGCGACAGTGTTTCTCGCGCACTGGCAAAACAGGCGCGCGCTCCCACCGACCTGACGAAATTCCCAACCGCGCAAACTGAGAGCTCGCCTGCCGCTGATTCCCGGTCCACTGCGCTTCTGCGCGGAGTCCCAATTCCGTGTGCAGTTGCCAAAGCGCGCTTTCTATTTTGCGATCCACCGGCAAGCACTTCGCGGCTGTAGCGGGTACACGCGCACAGGCATGCACTGCGTGATGAGCGAGGTGCATTTGTTCTATGCGTTGCTGCTCGTCGATAAATTGCTGCAAGAGCCTCTGGTCCAACTGCCCCAAATGAATGAGCGCATTGTCAGTAGCAATCTGGCAGCTCTTTCTTTCATACAAAATCCGGTAAGCGCTCTCCGTATCGATTGCCAGACAACCGATCAACGCTCCGGCTAGTAGGGGAAAGAAAAGCGACATCGGCGCGAGAGCTGAAAATGTTTTCGAGCACTCTTCTGTAGGCTGGGAAATCGAATGAATACCTGCGACTCCCAGCTAGAGGGAGCGACTGGGTCCACAACGACTTTGCTCTGCCGTACCGGCCACCTCTCCAAAACGGAGCGCAACCACTCCCGCGTCTCAATGACTGCCCTCTCGCCGCCTTGCACAGGCGCTCTACGCGCAAGCGAAAAACTGGCCCACTGAGCCGCCAATTCGTAAATCGGTCGGCGCGCCAGCTCGAGAAAAAACGAAAGCAATAAAACAGCCACCGGAAGCATCAAAATCGACTCCAAGAGAATGCTGCCACGACAACACTTACTTCGACGCTTTGGCCGCATCGGTATTCTCCATATAGTTTTGAAATCCGCGTGCTTCTAATTGCCGCTCATTCACTTCCGAGAACCGTTGCGACTGGCCGTCGCCTTTGGTGATCGCACGTGAGATATTGGAATACTGCTCGCGAATATTTCGACCAACGACAGAAACGACTGAAATCGCGGCTACCGCTACCAGGCAAGTCAGCACAAGATACTCTACGAGGCCTTGTCCGCTTGAACCAAAACCGGTCTTAATTTCCTTGATTCTTTCCATGTCACAGGGTGTTGCCAAACAAGTGCCAGAATTGGACGCAGGAGAAACGCTGGCGCCGTACTGAAATCGGAGACCTAAAGTCCAGAAATCAGCCTCAGTAGGTGTTAGAATATTTGGCAAATGCAAAAATCAAATCAGCAAAACGTCGTATTTCTATGCGCCGTACTGGCAGGACTCTGTCTTCCACTGCTAGCGCTGGAATGGAATCACGGCCATTTCCTAATGGATGATGGTTTTATCCTGGCATTTGCATGGCGAATCTGGAACGGCGAAGTCCCATACCGCGATTTTATTTTTCACAAGACTCCGCTCACCCTCTACTTGCACAGTCTCTGGCTTTTGCTGCCCGACAACGTGCCCTACATCGGCGCGCGATTTGGCTTCTACTTACAGATGTTTCTCATCGCGCTTCTGCCAGCCGCTTGGGCTTTACGTCGAGGGTACTTCACAGCAAGACTTCCTTCGCTGGCATTGGTCGGCATTCTCTTTCTATTCTCGTTTCATAATTTCCCGCCCATGCCGTGGTACACGGTGGACGCCAACTTCTTCTCCGTGCTAGCGCTGGTATTGCTTTTAATGGCGGTAGAGAAAACAGATACGCGTCAACAAATCACTCTCGGTTCTCTGTCTGCTTTCTGCTGTACCTTGGCATTTCTTTCTAAACAAAACTACACCCCGCTAATCATTCTATTTTTTGCGGTTTTCGGCGCATTTTCTTGGAATCGCCATCGTAGTCTTCGCCCCGTGCTTCCAAGTGTTCTCGTGGTAGGAGTAACGCTTCTCATTCCAGCGACGTTACTCGTGGCGTCGGGGGCGTGGTCGGATTTTTTCGGCCAGCTTCTTGTGCTTGCAACCGGATCGGCGATCCACGACAAAGCGCTAGGCCCATTTTTTGTTCCTTTTGTGAATTGGAAATTTCTGATTTGTGCCGGGATGACGACGGCTTTTGCCTACGGCAGCAGCGGCGCCAAGCTAGGTAAGCATTCCTTCGCCATCGCAAACGGCCTGGCGATAATTCCTTTTATTCTGTTGGCCTATTTTGCGAGACTTTTTCAACACGGCACGCAGGTCGGCTTTTGGATTTTCTGGTGCACCATGACCCTAGCGGTGAGTTCGACATGGGCTGCGCGCCGGAATAGCACAACGCAAGAACGATTGTGGCTAATCTACACGTGGGGCGCCCTCCTAATATCGATAGCGAGTTCGATCAGTTACGGCTGGATTACGCCGCTACTAGCGGCTGCAGTTTACGGTCCAATCTACGCCCATCACTTGGAGAGAGTCCTTCCGCCAAAGCGGCAGGGGGTTGCGCAACACGTGCTTGCGATCACGCTTTTGCTTTTCACTTTTTCGATCTTCTTCCTTTCACGCCAAACTAATTTATTTACCGAGGAAGCTCGCCACACCCAGACTTACAATCTCGGCGATATCTACAAGCGCTTAGAGGGCGTTTATACCCACCGGCAGATTTATGAGGACTATCTGCAGATGCACAGCATCACTGCCGCTGCTACCGAGAAATACAGTCGCGCGGTTGTGGTGATGCCCAATTTCCCTCTGTTTTATTTTCTGGAAGGAACGCGGAATCCGACTAGGGTCGATTGGTGGGACGATGGGGATACCGTACCCCATTTCGCCAGGCTCAAAGCCGAGCTCTCTCAAGAAAAGCCTCTGATACTATTTCAGAAATGCATAGGCTCATGGGAGGAAGGTTGCGACCCAGACCGGGAACTCATTCCGCAGTGGGTGTTGAAGCATTCTAAAGTGCTCCTCGAGACCCCGAGATTTTCGCTGCTTGCGCTGGATGAACTTTAGCCGCGCAATTGGTCTAGTTCGCAGTGCGGCTGACTTGGATAAATTCGGTGAGGTAATGACGCGCCAATTGCTCGGCGGTGATGCGGCTTCCTAAGAATTGCCACTCCACATCGTCAAAGGCGCCAAATCCAGCCTCTACAACGCCCGAGAACATCACGGACTTGCGAGAGGGGCCCATCCCCATGCCATCGACGCCGACCTGCTTCTCACAGCGAAACTGGATAATGCCCGGGCTCGAACTATCGAGCACCAGCGTCATCCCATTTCGCACGAGGTGAAATCCTTCTAGTTTCTCGCTCATGCGGGTGAGTCGGATTTGGAGGTTGGTTTGTTGCACGCGCTCGTTGAAGAGGCGTGTGAGGTAGTCGAAGTAATAGAAAAGATCCCGAACATAAGAAGCTGTTTCAACACCGAGCACCTGATCTTTGGTTTTACCTAGATCAATAGAAGTGCGTTGGCCGTTTGAAATCAGAATTTCTTGCTCAGCAAGATCTTCGATCCAGCGGATGGTGCGGCTGCTTGTAGACACGAGATTCCTCAGTGATGAGGCGATAACAGAGAGGTAAGAAAACTCCCCCGCCCTTTGGCCGTGGCGTTGAAATTCTTAACCCGGGATTCAGGTGGTAGCCTTATTGCTGCTTTAGGCTTCCTACAGAGTAGGCATGCACACCACAGCAAGTGAAAGCTCCCGGTTAAGAACTTGTAGGGTAAGAATTAATCAAACCCACGAACCGGACAGGGGAGCTACCTCTATTATCGCAAATTTGAAGGCACCCTCCAAGAGCTGAAAACAGCCTCAGAGAGTGCCTCAAAACCGCTTAAACTTCTGCGTTCTTGACTGCGGAAGTAGTTGTATCCTTTATGGAAACGCCTGCTTCTGCCGCCCGCCGCTCCAACACGTCTAACTTACCGGAAACATCCCGCACCTTTTTTTCCAAGGAACGGATTACTTCCAGCTGGTTACCATCTCCCCCTTTGGAGAGATACGAGCTGAACGATCCATCGCCTTGCTGAATGATGTGGCGAAGGGTCGAAATCGGAACCGGACTTTCCGACTTTTTCTGTTTTTCAAAGATAATCTGAGTCAACGTTGCAGCAGTGATATCGTTTTGATTGCGATTATCGACGACAGCAACATCTTCCCCTTGTTGAATCATCTCTGCGATCTCGTCTAGCGTCACATAGCAGCTAGCATCGGTATCGTAGAGCTTCCGGTTTTGATAACGTTTAATGATCTTGGCCTTCTCCATTGTCCTCTTCCCCCAACCATATTCGGTCCGTTGAAGTAATGTAATTGACTCCCAGGGAACGGTTGTCCGTCACCCCTTCATCTCCCAATTGGCACTCCGCCCGCTTTTAAATTCGCGCGTACAACCAACAGCAACTAACGACATTCTGCGCCGCGCACCACCGCTTCGATGGCAACTTCAGCAAAAATCCGAAGCGGTCTTGCGCATGCTGTCCTTTAGGAGACGAAAGAACCTGCTAACCCCTTACCACGTTGAAAGAATCACAACGCGGATCCCCTATTTCGATTGTCATTTTTTGACCAGTGACTCTATCTGTCAATACGATTGTTGGTAGGTTGTTAACAGTAAATTCTTTGAAAGGACCAATAAATTCAAAGATTTATGAAAAGGAGGGGGAAACAGAAGTTAAAACAATTGTTCTCGCAGTACTGCTTTTAGACCCAGAGGCGCATCGGGGTGCGTCTTTATTCCTTTATCGAGCTCTTCTTCGCTCGGAGTAGGAGCCGGCAGTCCCAGCAGATCTTGCTCCTCAAGTGTAGGAATTCTTTTTTCCATCTCTTCGCGGCCGCGTTGCAGCAGCTGCTGCGCTTGATTACTCACCGTGTAAAGCATGGAAAAATGCTCATCCATTCGCTTACGAACTTGTTCTGATTGAGATGTCAGAAACGCTGCTCTCTCTTCTACTTGCGTCAAAGAGCGCCGCAATTGATTTTCCAACAGCCTGGTCTTTTGGCCTTTGCGTTCGGTCCACCAAAAGATCATGCCGACTAAAAAAAGAAAATTGACGGTAACCTGTGCTGCCCAGAGCCATTCCATCGGTCACTCCTAGAGAGATCGTTTGAAAGATTCTTCTGCGTTCAAGATGCGTGCTGATAAGAAAATCAAAACTTGGTTCTTCGATTCCGTTTGGTTGCGGTTGGAGAAGAAGAAACCCAAGATCGGAATATCCATCAGCAGTGGAATTCCCTGTCGATCTGTATTGTAAGTGTTTTGAAAGACCCCGCCAATCACCGCCGTGCCGCCGTTTTCCACTAGCACTTGGGTATTGATGCTGCGGTTATCGACGGCAAAATTGCCGCCCGCGGTTGCGGCGATGTCGTTGTTCACGCTGACGGTCATAAAGATCGAGCCATCGCCTGCGACGATCGGGGTCACGCTTAAATTCAGCGTTACGGGCACCTGCGTAAGCGCAGGAATGTTATTGACTGTACCAAGCGCGGTCGGCGCCGCCACTGGAATGAAGATGGTGCTTTTCTGTGTGACAGTCGCCGTTTGGTTAGCAACGACCACCACGCTTGGATTAGCGAGTGTGCGGGCTTCGTTGTTCAACTCACCCATTGTGAAACGCAGCTGTAAATCGCCAAAATTTCGCGCCGCAACGTTCGTGACGCTGACGTCGTTACTACCCAATGATGCAGATTGATCCAAACTAATGCCGCCCAATCTAGCCGCGAAAGCATTCCCACTAAAGCCCAAGCGACGCTGGAAGCCGTTCTTCACTTCCATAATGCGTGCCGTGATCTGCACCCTCGGCGGAGGTGTATCGAGCGCTGAAATCAACTTCTGCACCTTGTTAACAGCCGTTTCGATGTCCTTAATAATAATGGTATTCGTTCGCTCGTCGGTTTCAATCTTGCCTCGCTCCGACAACAGACCGTTGGCGCGCGGAGCCAGCCCACTGGCTTTGGCGTAGCTGACCGGAATCAGCAAAGTCTTTAGCGGCTCTACTCTTCGCGATGATTCTTCAATGCGGAACGCTTCGTCTTTTTCTGCTTTCAGGGCGTTCGTCGTTCCCACACGGATCACATTGCCTTCGCGGATATAGCCCAATTTCTTGCTTTGCAGCACCAGTGTGAAGGCCTGATCCCAAGGGATGTTTTCCAAACTCATCGTGCCGACGTTCCCAGTCACGTCATCGCCAATGACAATGTTAAATCCGCTCGTCCGCGCGATGAGGCGCAATACGTCTTGCACATCGGAATTCTTAATCTCCAAGCGCTCGATCAATTCTCCTGAGAAAGACTGGTTCGGACCATAAATGCTTTGCCCACTCAGAATTTCTTTCTTCTTACCGCCAATCACGACTTCCTTGCTGCCGTCGGAAGGAGGTGGAAACGATAGCGTCATCCCGCGATCCGACACTACGATTTCGGGTTTCGCAGCTTCGCGCATCTGCACGATTAACTTGGAAACCGGGGGCACGGCCCCTGGGACTTGAAAGAGCGTAAACATCGCCACGGGGCTGCGAAATTCGGAAGTGTCGTAAGCGCGCTGCAATTTCTCGCCCGTCTCCGCGTTATCCAAAATATAAACAAACTGATTGGTGCTTGTGCTCTGACTAGGAGTGAAAGTGGGCTTGCGAGTGGAAGAGAGAATAATATCGCTACGCTCTTTATTGATCTTAAATTCGAGATTCGTGACGGAATAAGGAGTA
>JALHPX010000073.1:0-402 GCA_022842225.1 bacterium | reverse complement strand
GGAGTAGAGACATCCTCGGCCACTGAGCGAGTAGGCAGATTTTCGGCGGTAGCCGTATCGGTGGTAAAGGAATTCGCGCCGGAATCCCACGAATCATCGGATTTCTTGGCGCTCTTTTTTGCAGGGATCGAATCGTCGGAAAGCAGTTCTTCGTCGCTTAGCTCGTCACCACTTCCCGGCTCTTCGTCTAACGAAATGGTGCCGGCGGATTTTGCCTGTTTGCTATCGTCCAAAGTGGCAGGTTCTTCGTTCGTCGTCACATCTGAGTTGTCTGACGAGTCGCCATCTCCTAAGTCTTCGCTCAACGAAGTTTCCAAATCAGGCAATGCGTCGTCGTCATTGGCCGGAGCCGTTAAAGCAATCGTGCTAAAGCCAGTGCCAATAAGGAGATCGGAAGAGCGT
>JALHPX010000072.1:7160-10144 GCA_022842225.1 bacterium | reverse complement strand
CGAATTAAAATCGTAGTCGATGCTATGGGTGGCGACTTTGCTCCTGAAGTAAATTTCGAAGGGGCCTTAGAGGCGCTAGATCAAGACCCCCTTTTGGATCTCGTGCTGGTGGGTCCTAAAAATATTCTAGAAGAAGGGCTGCAAAAACGTGGCAAAGCGCCCTCTGATCGGTTGCAGCTTTTGCATGCCGGCGAGGTGATCTCCATGGAAGATCACGGCGCCGCTGTGATCCGGAAGAAGAAAGACTCGAGCATTCACGTGGGCCTTAAGTACGTGCGCGACGGCCATGCGGATGCGTTTATTTCTGCCGGCAATAGTGGTGCGGTAATGGCGGGAGCGACTTTTATCATTGGCCGCATTGCCGATGTGGAGCGACCCGCTATCGTCGTTAAACTGCCAACGGCAGAGGGCTTTATCACCTTGCTCGATGCCGGCGCCAACGTGGATTGCCGCCCCAATCACTTGGTGCAGTTTGCCGAGATGGGCAGTGTTTTCAGCCAGGTTATCGACGGTATCGAGCGGCCCAGAATCGCGCTGCTTTCCAATGGTTCTGAAACCCACAAGGGTAATGAACTCACTCGCGGCACGCACGAGATTTTAAAGGATCTCTCTGATCTGAATTATGTGGGATCGGTCGAGGGCAATGACCTGTTTCGTGGTCTCACGGATGTCGTGGTCTGCGACGGCTTTGTCGGCAATGTCACTTTGAAGACGACTGAGGGAGTGGCGGAGACAGCGTTTCAATGGTTTCGCCAGCAGATCAAAAAAGACGTTTTGGGAATGATTGGCGTGGCCCTGATGCGCAAGACGTTAAAGAAGTTTAAGGCCAAGTTTGATTACCAGCCCTATGGCGCAGCCCCTTTATTGGGCATTGAGGGCATGGTTTTAATCAGCCACGGGGGCTCTACTCCCGTCGCTATTCGCAATGGAATTTTTACGGCGAAACGAGGAGTCGAAATGGGGTTTGTGGAGAAAATCCGCGCTCGACTATCGGGAGCAACAAGTCCAATATCGGGCGGAATATAAGGGTTAAGAGAAATGGCTTATTTTTCACGAGTTGTGGGAACGGGTTCCGGTTTTCCTGAAAGAGTAATGACCAATGCGGAATTCGAAGAGATTTTAGATACCAGCGACGAATGGATTCGTACCCGCACTGGGATTGAAACCCGTCGCATTTCCGATCGCTTAAAGGGTGAGACCACCCTTTCTCATTCCGAAAAAGCAGCCCGCAACGCCATGGAAGCCGCGGGCATTACCGGCGAAGATATCGACTGCATCATTATCGGCACGGTCACTCCCGACTCCGTGATGCCCACGACAGCCAATCAGCTGCAAGCTAAGTTGGGCGCGCACCGGGCCTTCAGCTTTGATCTGCAGGCCGCCTGCAGCGGCTTTGTTTACGGCCTCTCCGTTGCGGATGCGTTCATCCGCCAGGGCCAAGTAAAGACAGCGCTCGTGATTGGTGCGGAGACTTTGTCGTCGATTATGAACTGGCGCGATCGCGGCACTTGCGTGCTTTTCGGCGATGGCGCCGGAGCGGTTATTCTTCAGCGCACCGAAGATCCCGCGCACAGCGTGATTGCCACCCGTATCCACTCGGACGGACGCCATGGCAGCATTTTGAAAATCGAACATGGCTACGGCAAAGTGCCGCCCTATGCAGCGGAATACCGCCACGACTTGGCCAAGGTGCAGATGGTGGGTTCTGAGATCTTTAAACTTGCGGTCCGCAATATGTGCGAAAGCGCTCAGGCTCTCCTGGATTCGCAGAATCTCAAGCCCGACCAAGTGGATTTCTTCCTCTTTCACCAAGCCAATCTGCGCATCATCGATATGTGCATGAAGACCTTAGGCGTGCCGCCCGAGAAGACTTGGTTGAATGTGAATAAGTACGGCAACACTTCGGCAGCCACCTTACCCGTCGGCCTGGATGAAGCCTTGCGCTCGGGCGCTGTGAAGCCCGGACAGCTTGTGCTGATGGCCACCTTTGGCGGCGGCGTCACTTGGGGCACTGCCCTTATCCGACTCTAATGGGAGCTAGCGATGACTAAAGACAATTCTGAAAATCCAATAGCAGCCTTATTCCCCGGACAAGGCTCGCAGTACGCGGGCATGAATCGCGTGTTACTGGAGCAATTTCCCTGGACTCGCGAAATTTACGAAGAAGCTTCCGACGCCATTGGCGTCGATCTAAAGAAGCTTTGCTTGGATGGCCCTGAGTCGGATCTGCAGCAAACGGAGAATGCGCAGCCGGCGATTTTGACGACTTCCTATTCTTGGTTCCAGGTCCTGCGCCGTAATTTGGATTTTTATCCCTCGGCGGGCGGTGGCCATAGCTTAGGCGAGTACAGCGCGCTACTAGCCGCGGAAGCTTTGCCCCTCTCCAGTGCTGTTCGCTTAGTGAGGGAACGCGGACGCTTGATGCAGCAAGCGGTGCCGGTGGGCAAAGGCAAGATGGCGGCTATCTTGGGACTCTCCGACGAGAACACTTTGAAGCTTTGCAAAGCAGCCACGCAGCCGGGCTCGATCGTGGTACCGGCGAATTTTAATTCGCCTGGCCAAGTCGTCGTCGCCGGGAACGCCGAAGCCGTCGACCGCGCTGAGAAGTTAGCGACCTCCGGCGAAGTGCCCGAGCTAAAGGCGCGCAAGTTTATCCCCTTAAAAGTCAGCGCTCCGTTTCATTGCCCATTGATGAAACCAGTCGCCGAGAAATTTGAAGAATCACTCAAAGCCGTGGCGTGGAAAGAACGTACCTTCCCCATCGCTCACAACCTGGATGCCATAGTGCGCAAAGACGGCGATCTCGTCGCCCTCTTGCGCGATCAGATTGATCACCCAGTTCGTTGGACCGAGTGCCAGCAAGCATTGCGGGCATTGGGTAATACCTGCTATGTCGAGATGGGCCCAGGCAAAGTATTGAGCGGCTTAGGAAAACGCATCAGTGACGACGCCGTCTTCTTCAACTTGGAAACGGCCGACGACCT
>JALHPX010000072.1:0-7150 GCA_022842225.1 bacterium | reverse complement strand
ACAGGAGTTACGCAAATGACATTGAATGGTGAAATTGCTCTCGTTACCGGCGGATCGCGTGGAATTGGCAAAGCCATTTGTTTGGCGTTAGCGCAGCAAGGAGCGGAAGTTTTTGTAAACTACGTTTCCAATAAGCAAAAAGCCGAAGAGACCTGCGATGAGATCATCAAGGCAGGCGGCAAAGCACTTCCCACTGGATTCGATGTTTCAGATACCGCGGCGACACAAACCGCTGTGGAAACCTTGGTGAAGGAACGCGGCAAGATCTCCATTCTCGTGAATAACGCCGGTATCACCCGCGATGGCCTGATGATGCGTTACTCGATGGAAGATTGGGACTCGGTTTTGAACACCAACTTGCGCGGTGCTTTTGTCGCTTCTCAAGCAGTCGTTCGCCCGATGATGAAGAACCGCCAAGGCAGCATTATCCATATCAGCTCGATTTCGGGTGTGATGGGTAACCCTGGCCAAGCCGCTTACTGCGCCGCGAAAGCGGGTCTGATTGGTTTAACCAAATCGATGGCGAAGGAGCTGGCGCCCCGCAACATCCGCGTCAACGCCATTGCACCGGGATTCATTGAAACCGACATGACCGACGAGTTAACGCCAGAGCAAAAAGAGATGTTGCTGAAAAACATCCCACTCGGTCGCATTGGCAAAGCCGACGAAATCGCGCAGGCGACCGCGTTCTTAGCGTCCAAAGCCGCGAACTACATCACCGGCCAAGTTCTGATTATTGATGGTGGTCTGGCAATGTAGTCACAGACTGACCTGTGAAGCCGTCCTAGTAATGGGACGGCAAAAATGAAATCCGAAAAAGAGAATAAGAGAACCGGACTGCGCTCCGAGTGGGGGTACGGGACGGTGGTATTTTTGGTGCTGCTGTTTCTGGCACTGCTAGCGATTCCGAAGAGCGGCCACACCGACACTTCCGGAACCGTGCAATACTCCGAGAACTCAGGCCTTGTTCTTCCGAGCCAAGACTTGGACAGTATGAGCGTCCCCGTCCAGCAATTCGCGGTAGTAAAGAATGTGAAAATCCTTTAGGTGCGACAGGATTTCGTTCGGCTTATAGCATTCCTCTAATTCAATTCCTGCATTCGGATGGGCCCGGACATGTTCCGTTGTGTAAGCCTCTAGGAGAAAGGTTCCCCCCGCCACGAGTCCGCGACGGACTTCCGAGAAAAACCGCGGTTGAGGGCGAAAATAGCCCATCACCACACTGTCAAATTTCATGAGCGGCATGAGAAAGAAATCGAGGTTCTGAACCTTGGCTTCGACCGCAACGCCTTTTTCCTGCGCGAGTTTCTTAGCCCGCTCGATGGCAACGCTGGAGGCGTCGATGCCGTCGACGGTGAACCCCTTCTGGGCCAAGTACACGGCGTTGCGCCCTTCACCCATTCCAATCTCAATCACTTTGCCGGGTCTTAATTCAGGCAGCAGATTCTTTAGCGCCAACATCGGCTCACGGCCGTAGAGGAACTCTTTTTGCTGGTACTTTAAATTCCACTTTTCACCAGCGGGCTTCGCATTGGGATCGGGCTCTTTGTATTTGAAGTCATCAAACATGGTCCGGATTAAAGCAGATCTAGAGGAAACTCGCCATCAGACACAGAGCCAGGATCGATCCCAAAATGGGAAGCATGACCCAAAGCTCGGAGCGGAGGTTGTTTCGAACGGGGGCGGTTTGTTTCTGAAACTGGTTCACAGGAGCTACTAAAAGCAAAACTGATGCCGAAGCGAGGTGGAGTTTTGAGGCTAATGCTGCTCTCCGGCAAACCCATCTCAGTCTCAGAATGGAACTCTGGTCCAATGTTGTAACCAGCTATAGAATAAGCCCATGCCCGAACAGACGATGACGAACACGCTTGAGACCTCGTTAGGAGCCGCTGCCGGAGGACTGGCGCGGCTTTTGTTTATTCAAAATGGAAGTCTCTTCGACCAGTTTGGGGGCATTGAATACTACTTAGATGACCTGGAGACCGACCTCTCCCACCTGCTGGGCGGATCCCAAATCACCGCCGTTTTGCCCATTCGCAGGGCCGGGGCGCAGCTTACAGAAAAAGAATACGGTTACAGCACCGTGCCGTTCCGCAAAAAAGGCCTGATGGCGAAATTGGAAAACCGTTTCTCCAAAGGCTTATGGAATGCAGCGATGAAACAAATCGAGCGCGCGCGGCCCTCGCATTTGGTCTGCGGCCACGTGCACTTAGCGCCGATGGTCTGTCTCCTGAGCATGCGAACCGGGATTCCATATGTGACCTGCACTTATGGCATTGAAGCCTGGGGAGACTTGCGATGGATAGAAGAGTACGCGCTCTCCCAAAGCGATCGCATTCTCACGATCAGCGACTGGACGCGACAGATTTTGCAAAAGCGCGGCTACCCTGCTTCGCAAATCCAGGTGGTTCATCCACGCCTGCCTTCAGAGTTTGAAAAAGTTCCCGCTCCTCGCCCCCGTGCCCAAAGATCGACGCCACGTAAACTGCGTCTGCTGACGGTTTCGCGCTTGAGCAAAGAGGAACGCTATAAGGGCCAAGATCATGTGATTGAAGCGCTCCACCGGATCTTGATGTCGGAAGGGATGTTGCCATTTGAATATTGGATTGTGGGCGATGGCGGCGACTTGCCGCGATTGCGGGAGCTGGCGGAACGCAAACAGCTCAAAGACCATGTGCACTTTTTACCGCCCGTGCGTCACCGCTCGGAACTCATTCCCATCTACCGCGAATGCGACATCTATGTGATGCCTTCGCGGTTCGGCAAATGGGAAGGGCGTTGGCGCGGAGAGGGTTTTGGAATTGTGTATTTGGAAGCAGCGGCCTGCGGACTCCCCAGCGTGGCCTACGCCTGCGGCGGTGTGACCGACATCGTTCGTCATGGCTACAATGGACTACTCGCCGAACCCGATAATGCCGGCGAGCTCTCTAGAATATTATGGGAACTCTACGTTCGCCCCGACCGCATCGATGCCCTGGGCAAGACGGCATATCAAGATGTCATGAAGCGCTTTACTCGCCCAGCGATTCGCGTCGAGATTCTCGATTGGCTGCGCAACATCTATCCGGATGCGCAAATCACTTAGTTAGTTGAGCTAATTCCAGTTCGCCTGAAAATCTCGCGAAGTTCCGATTCCAAATACTTTGGGTGCTGGAGCTTTTGCTTCGTGCAAGCGCGCTTGGACCAGACTGACCAACTTACGCGGATACGCCGTCGTATTACCTGGGACCAATGACACACCCGGTTGGCCGTCGCGATAGTAACTACGCCACAGCTCGAGATCTTCGGTGTACGACTCCATGCTTTGGAGTTCCTTTAAGCTGATTTTAGAGCAGCGATAAATCCAGTGTGTCCACCAGAGATTTTTCTGGCGAGCGCGCTCCGACTCCTCGGAATCTGAAACTGGAGCAATCGGCTTGGAATTACCGTCGAAATCGGGGCGGCAAGCTTCCAGCGTTTTTCCAATCACGCCATCTAACGCCGTTTCAATATTCGGATGCGAATCAAAGACGAAGATAGGCTTGGCATCGGAATGCAATCGACTAAATCCAGCCATTCCCACCACCCAGCAAGGCGACGAGTTTGGGTAGAACAGGATATACCAGTCGTATTCCTGAAGCATGAAGAACGGCATGCGGTTTCTCAACCAAGCATGCGAACCCACCACCAGGATTGGATTCTTGAGATTATTCGAATAGCGCTCGAGTGTGCGCTTCTTCGTTAGATCGTACATAGCTTGTAAGGTGGCCTTGGAGTAATCCGCACCCGCTCCATTTCCCAAGAGCAGAGGATCTTCTAAGCGAATTTGTGTGGCCCCCAAGTTCTGAAACGATTCAGCGGGAATCGGACGCTTGGGCAGATGCATAAACTGAAAATCAGACAGCGATGCCTTCTTTAACCACTCTTCGATAGCGCGCTTGCGAGAATCTTCTTTACTCACCCCCGTGCCATACGTGCGAATGGACTGGCCCGATTCGACGGCTTTACCGTTCACACTCGTCAGCCAGAGGTGGCCCATCGGAGTTGTGTAGCGCACGCATTTGATTTGCGTGAGTGGCGAAAAGGCGAAGCTTAAATTCCACGAGAAGTTCGGTGGCAGCTGGTGGTTTTCTTTCTGACAATCGCAGCTCGGATGAGGGAATATGCAGTTTTCGAGTCGCGTCTCAGTGCCATCGGCACTGACTTCGTAGCAAATATGGGGATTGGATTCTTCCGCTAATTTCTTGAAGAGATCTTCTCGGAGCTTAAAGTCCTCGATATCTATTTCCGTCGATGGGATCTGGCGATCGAGCAACCATTTTTGGATGCAACCGACGCAAGGACTTGCGATCGATGGTAGATAGGCCAGCCCAATTAAATAGCCCTCTTTTAACTTGAGGACATAAGGGCGCAACTCCGCGTTTGAAAGCTCTAGCTTTCTATTACCGAACAACCACATCCACCCACTCCGTTTTCTGCGAATTCAAATTTTTTTGGAGTCGGATTATTAGAGAAATTCGCTGACAAAAACAAGAGACATTTTGCGTCAAAGCCAAATGGAATTGAGAACTTAGCGACACTTTTCGTCACTTGCAGCTAAACTAGGGAAATGAAAAACAGTTTCAGCGGGACTGGTCGACGCGCAGCAGTCATTTTACTCGCTATGTTTTTGTTCGCGCTGCTGCTGCAGTCACCTTGGACGCACGTTTTGGAATCTTGGACGACTGATTGGCGCTTTCGCCACTTCAATCGGCTCACTCCAGCATCCGATTCTGTCGTCGTCATCGATATCGACGATTCGAGCCTAAAGAGCCTGGAACAGTTCTACGGCCGCTGGCCCTTCCCCAGACGGGTTTATAAAGACTTGCTCGAGTTCCTGGCCCTGGGCTCACCCAAGGCCGTGCTCTTTGACCTGCTTTTTACCGGGGCGGACAAGAGCGGCGAGGATGACGATTGGCTCGCGAAAAGCACTTCCAACTTGCGATCCGTTTCGCACGCGCTGCACCTGCTTATGGAGCCAACCGAAGAAGAACTCCGCTTCCGCCCCGCCCCACAGGATTGGAGAAATCGATTTGGTTTGGAATACCAGGGCTCCGAGGCCGCTACCAATCAAGGCTACCGCGACTTCACCGAGCCGGCTCCGGCGATCTTGGCGCGGACACCGGGGTTGCATGTGGTTACCTTTCCATCGGATCGCGACGGAGTATTGCGCAGGGCGCCACTGGTCTTTGATTACCAAGGGTTGAAATTGCCCTCGCTGGCGCTCAAGGGGCTGTTGATGGGAATGAAGAATCCGCGTATCGATCTGAGTATGCGCGAGGCGCTGATTTGGGATGGTGATTCGAACCCGCTGCGCATTCCTCTGGATGGTACTGGCAAGCTACCCGTTCATTTTTACCGGTCCGACTCCGAGCCGAAGGTATACCCACTGGCCCACGTACTCTCTAATGCGCGCCTCATTCAGTCGGGCAAAGAGAGCGATTTAGAAAAGCTCACGTTGCAGCCGGATACGTTTGCCGGGAAAACGATTGTCGTCGGTGCCAGTGCGGCAGCGCTCTACGATCTCAAACCCACTTCCCTGCATCCAGCCTATCCGGGATCGATGGTGCAAGCGACACTGCTATCGCAGTTACTGCAGCAAGATTTTTTACGCATTCCTTCGGCTTGGACAGTATGGATTTTAACCAGTGTGCTGTTCTTACTCGTCTACGGCGCCGTAACGATG
The DNA here is from genome assembly GCA_022842225.1 of bacterium. GTDB lineage: Bacteria > Bdellovibrionota > FAC87 > UBA2466 > UBA2466 > JALHPX01. Next base: position 1,446 of record JALHPX010000072.1, on the reverse strand, counting down.
GGACGAGGGCTATTGGCAAAGGGGCTTGGCGCAGCGGGGCTCTTTGTCTGCTACTTCGTCGCGAGCATTTTGGTCTTTCACAAAATGAACTACGCGTTACCGCTTTTCCTGCCGATACTCGCCATTGCGGCGGCCATACTCGATGGCTTGTTGTTCTCGGTAATAGTGGAAGCTCGCCAAAGAAAACGCGCTCAAGCCACGCTCGCTAAGTACTTGGCGCCGACGGTGGTGGCCCAGCTTATCGACGAGGGAATCGATCCACAGGCCGAAGTAGGACGCCAGGCCGAGCTCACGATCTTGTTCTCCGATATCCGCGGGTTTACCTCGATATCAGAAAAACACCCTCCTCAAATCGTCGTTGAGCATTTGAATCAGTATCTGGCAGCAATGACCGACGCCATCTTCTTGCAAAAAGGCACACTCGATAAGTTTATCGGCGATGCCGTGATGGCGTTTTGGGGCGCGCCCCTGGCCAATCCGCTGCATGCGCTGGACGCCGTGAAATGCGCCTTTCGTATGCGCGCAGCGCTCGCGGAACTGCAGTTAAAGTGGGGCACTACTTTTACCTTTGATAACGGCATCGGCATCAATACCGGCACTTGTATCGTGGGGAATATCGGCAGCGAGAAAAAGCTTGATTACACGGTGATCGGCGACAACGTAAACTTAGCTTCCCGCATCGAGGGCTTAACTAAAGAGTATGGCGCTCCGATTCTTATCGGCGAGAATACCTTTGCCGCGATTCAATCGGATTTTGGCTGCCGAGTCGTCGACAAAGTGCGTGTAAAAGGCAAAGAACGCTATGTTAGAATCTACCAGCCAATCGCCGAAAAAAACTCGCGGGAATGGGAACGCATCGCACCAGTCGTCGCGCGCTACGATCAAGCGTGGCAGGCAGTGGATGCAGGCGACGCGAAAGCGGCGGTAGAAATTTTTAAGGTACTTGCGGCGGCGGGCGATTTTCTAAGCGAAGTACAGCTCAAAGTTTTACAGTCCAAAGGGGGAAAACAAATTGCGTAATTCCCAGCTATTGCTCTTGGTAGCAACTCTCGCATCGGGCGCTGCATTTGCTCGGGATCCACTCTATGTGCAGTCGGAGCAGGCGCAGCTAAGATTGGAAGCAAATGCCCAATCTACGTCGCTTGCTACCCTCAAACGGGCCGAAACCGTAGCTCCACTCAATGAGAAGGGAATGTGGGTGCAGGTAGCGTGGAAAAACAAGCAAGGTTGGATCAACCGATTGTTCTTAAGTCCCAACCCTCCGATCGGACAGAACGCTCTTTTGCAAGATACCAACGAGACTTTACAAAAATCGGCTCGCAAACGAGCGCCCGCCTACTCGGTAGCAGCCAGTGCGCGGGGACTAATGGCAGATGAGCGCAAGCGGGTGGGTCAGGATAAGTACCAGGCGGATTATGAAGCGTTAGAGGAAATGGAAAAGCAAGC
>JALHPX010000071.1 GCA_022842225.1 bacterium | reverse complement strand
ACACCTAAGCGAGCGGTGGGTAATGGAGCGAAGATAGTCAGGGCTCAGCACAAATCGCACGATCCTCTCAATGCGCCGTGACACCTGTAAAGCCATGCCTATCAAGGACATCCGGCCGATAGCGCCACCTTGGTAAATAACTCCCGGGTATTAATTGTTTGACAAACCCTACCATATGCCTTTTATCATTGCCGAATTCTCAAAAACTCGTAGATTCCCAGGGAGCTATGAAAGACCTTCTCAATTTCTTCGACAAACCAAAAGATCCATCCTCCTTCAAAGCGATCAAGATTTCGCTCGCCAGCCCCGAGAAAATTCGGGCTTGGTCATACGGTGAAGTAAAGAAACCAGAAACCATCAACTACAGAACGTTCAAGCCGGAACGAGATGGATTATTCTGCGCTCGAATCTTCGGACCCGTGAAGGACTACGAGTGCATTTGCGGCAAATACAAGCGGATGAAATACCGCGGCATTGTCTGCGAAAAATGCGGCGTGGAAGTCATCCAAGCCAAAGTGCGCCGTGAGCGCCTTGGCCACATCGAGCTCGCAGCTCCGGTTGCGCACATTTGGTTCATGCGCAGCTTGCCGAGCCGGATCGGTGCGCTCCTTAATATTACGCTCAAGAATCTCGAGCGCGTCTTGTACTACGAATCGTATGTCGTCGTAGAGCCAGGCGATAGCCCGTTGCGCAAAGGTGCCGTCCTCAGTGAAGAGGAATACACCGAAGGCAAAAAGAATTATAAAAAGGGTTTCCAAGCAGGTATGGGCGGCGAAGCTGTCCTGAACATGCTCAAGTCGGTCGACTTGGAATCTCTCTCCAAAGAAATCCGCCAAGACTTGCTGGCAACTTCGAGTGACACCACTCGTAAGAGCTTGATCAAGCGCTTGAAGGTTGTGGAAGCGTTTAAAGAGTCGGGCAACCGTCCTGACTGGATGATGCTCGATGCCCTTCCTGTGTTGCCACCGGATTTACGTCCGTTGGTGCCGTTGGATGGCGGTCGCTTTGCGACTTCCGACTTGAACGACCTCTATCGCCGCGTCATCAACCGCAATAACCGTTTGAAGCGTCTCCAAGAGATGGCCGCTCCGGAAATCATTATCCGGAACGAGCGGCGCATGCTGCAAGAAGCTGTGGATGCTCTCTTAGATAACGGTCGTCGTGGCAGAACTTTCACTGGCCCGAACAAGCGTCCATTGCGTTCTCTGAGCGACATGCTCAAAGGGAAGCAAGGTCGTTTCCGTCAGAACTTACTCGGTAAACGGGTAGATTACTCCGGTCGTTCGGTGATCGTGGTCGGACCTGAATTGAAGTTGCACCAATGCGGACTTCCAAAGCGGATGGCTTTGGAAATGTTCAAGCCGTTCATCTACAACAAGTTAGAAGAACGCGGCTACGTGACGACGATTAAAGTCGCCAAGAAAATGGTGGAACGCGAGTCCGAAGAAGTTTGGGATATTCTCGAAGAAGTAGTGAAAGAGCATCCAGTTCTATTGAACCGCGCTCCTACGCTGCACCGTTTAGGTATCCAAGCCTTTGAACCGGTTCTCATTGAAGGAAACGCGATTCAGTTGCATCCGTTGGTCTGCGCTACATTTAACGCCGACTTCGACGGTGACCAGATGGCCGTTCACTTGCCACTCAGCGTAGAAGCGCAGTTAGAAGCGCGCGTGCTGATGATGTCGACGAACAACATCCTGTCGCCTGCATACGGAAAACCTGTCATCGAGCCTTCTCAAGATATCGTGCTGGGTCTGTATTACTTGACCCAAAAACGCCTGAACGTAAAAGGCGAAGGCCGCAAATTCTCCGGACCTGCAGAAGCAATTTTTGCTTACGACTCCGAAGAAGTGGGTCTGCATGGTGAAGTGACTGTGCGTCTCGACGGTAAACTCGTCCAGACGACTGTGGGTCGCTTAATCTTGAAAGAATCGGTTGCTCCTGAAATTCCGTTTGAGCAATACAACCGCGTGATGGACAAGAAAGCTCTCTCTGAGCTGCTCGACTCCGTTTACCGCGCTGTAGGCTCCAAGCGCACGGTACTCCTAGCTGACCGCCTGCGGTCGCTCGGATTCCAATTCGCAACCAAAGCCGGCATCAGTATCTGCATGCAGGACATGAAGATCCCTGACAAGAAAAAGGGTCTTCTGGACGAAGCGCACACGGAAGTACAAGAAATTCAGAACCAGTACGTCGAAGGTTTGATTACCGACGGCGAACGTTACAACAAAGTTATCGACATCTGGGCCCAAGTGACTGAACAAGTCGCGAAGGAAATGATGGACGCCTTGTCGGTAGATTATGTGAAAGATCGCCATGGCAAAGAAGTCGCTATGCCGTCTCTCAATCCTATCTACATGATGGCGGATTCGGGCGCTCGGGGTTCTGCTGCGCAGTTGAAGCAGTTGGCCGGTATGCGCGGTTTGATGGCTCGTCCTTCGGGCGAAATCATCGAAACGCCTATTACCGCGAACTTCCGCGAAGGTCTCGATCCACTCCAGTACTTTATTTCGACTCACGGAGCTCGTAAGGGCTTAGCGGATACCGCGTTGAAAACCGCGCATTCCGGATATCTGACTCGTCGTCTGGTGGACGTGGCTCAAGATATCGTCGTCATGGACAACGATTGCCACACCTCGGATGGAATCGAAATTTCCGCTCTGGTCGACGGTGGGGAAATCATCGAGCCGTTGGGCGATCGCGTATTAGGTCGTGTGACATTAGAGCCGGTCATGGATCCTTACACGGGCAAAATGCTGCTCGATAAGAACGAAGAGATCGACGAAGCGAAGACCAATATCATCGAAGAAGCCGGTATCGAAAAAGTCGCTATCCGCAGTCCTCTGACTTGCGGCGCGAAAACCGGCGTCTGCACCCTCTGCTACGGACGGGATTTGTCTCGCGGGCATTTGGTGAACATCGGTGAAGCGGTTGGAATTATCGCGGCGCAATCGATCGGTGAACCTGGAACGCAGTTGACGATGCGCACCTTCCACGTGGGTGGAGCTGCTACTCGTCGCGCGGAACAAAGTTCATTAGAAGTTCGCCACGACGGTATCGTGAAGTTGATGCGCGTCAACTCTGTCACCGACAGAGCTGGAACTTTCACTGTGATGAATCGGAACGGCGAAGTCGCTATTCTCGATGAAACAGGCCGTGAAAGAGAGCGTTATGCTCTGATTTACGGTGCGAAGTTAAACGTGAAGGACGGCGATCGCGTCACCAAAGGCCAACAGATTGCGGCCTGGGATCCTTACACGGTTCCTGTATTGACCGAGCAAGAAGGCTTTGTGACTTTGGTGGATATCACCGAAGGGGCGACGCTCTCCGAAGCGGTCGACGAAGTAACTGGCCTGAGCCAGCGCGTGATCGTGAAGCCTCGTGACACGAACTTACGTCCTCGTATCGTCATTATCGATGCGAACAAGAATCCGAAAACCACGGCAATCTTGCCTGTCGGCGCGAACATCTTGGTGTTCGAGGGCGATAAGGTATTGCCAGGGGATCCGATTGCTAAGATTCCTCGTGAAACGACGAAGACAAAGGACATCACCGGGGGTCTTCCTCGCGTGGCCGAACTCTTCGAAGCACGCATTCCAAAAGAATGTGCGACCGTTTCGGAAATCGACGGTACGGTTAGCTTTGGTAAAGACACCAAGGGCAAACGTAAAGTCGTGGTTACTCCAGACTCTGGCGAAGCGAAGGAATACCTCATTCCTCAGGGCAAACACATCAGCGTGCGCGAAGGCGATTACGTAAAAGCCGGCGAAGCGTTGATGGATGGAGCAGCCAATCCGCACGATATCTTGGCGATCTTGGGAGACAAGGCATTGGCCCGCTACCTAGTGGATCAAGTGCAGGAAGTTTATCGTCTGCAAGGCGTGCGCATCAACGACAAGCACATCGAATTGATTGTGCGTCAGATGCTCAAGCGTGTTCGTGTTACCGATGCCGGAGACACGGGCTTCTTGATCGGCGAAGCAGTCGAGCGCTGGAGATTTGCCGAGGAGAATGGAACAGCCGTAAAGCAAGGCGGAAAAGCCGCAGAAGCTGCACCCCTGCTCCTGGGTATCACCAAAGCATCTCTGAGCACCGAAAGCTTTATCTCGGCGGCCTCGTTCCAAGAGACCACCAAGGTACTGACCGATGCAGCCATCCACGGACGGGTAGATTACCTCCGCGGATTGAAGGAAAACGTCATCATGGGTCGATTGATCCCTGCCGGAACAGGCGTGGACAAATATCGTCGCACCATGGTCGATGTCGACCAGAAGGACGAAGACTTGCTGCCACAGGATGATATTACGCCTACGGCTGCCGATACGGATGATGTAGACAGCGATCTCGATCAGCCGATCAAGTCGGAAGCTCTTTAGTCTTAGTTTTTGAGTGTTTTACTGGCCGGCGAGCTTTAGGTTCTAGAGCTCGCCGGTTCTACGTTTACGCGAAGAGGATCGAACGAAGTGCGAGAGAGTCGTCGCCGAGCGGGCGTACTTACCGTTGCTGACCCTGTAGTAGACTTAGAGGCCTACCGCCTCGCTAAAAAAGTCTACTGGCTCAGCGTCTTTTACGATCGCAATATCCCTTTTGAAGATGTGTATGAGGGCGTCTTGGTGCTCCTCGACAAATACCGTTCAGAGGAACTGCCCGAAGGCTTTCAGCCAGAAGGTTTTGGAAACGAGTAGTAATGCCCATGGCTTCTCAATGGCTTCACATCGAATACGCAGCCGGGAACTACGGCAACTCCATCGTCTTTGGAAACTTCTTCCAGCGCAGCAACTACGAAGTTCTAGTCAATACCGTCAATGCGCTGGTGAAACAAAAAGGCGAGAACGGGATTTTTTACGTCAATGATCTCGTCGAAGAATGGGCCCAACTGGCAGGCGAATTTTTAGAATCCTATATTCGCAAACAGGGCTGGTCCACCATCCAGGTCCGCATCGTGGCGGGCGACGTCTCTAAAATCGCCCTCCCCCTGACTCACACTGCCCATCTGAAGAATCCGCGCCTGGGACTGATTTATTTGGACGGCGATGTGCCTTTTTACAAGAAGCTGGCGGCGCGTTCTTTGACTGGGCTTGAGGTAACTACCCATTACCCGAAAATCTTGCTGGCGCAGGCGGAGCTGGGTGGGTGGAAGCTGGAACCGCTGGGTGAAGGCGAGCGGTATCGTTTTCCTAGTGGGCGAAAGCGCCGTTTACCGACGGAGCGGTTCTTGTTGAGAAATCCGCAGCAGCTGGCTGTGAGTGATATTTTGAGTCCAATGAATATCGTGCTGGGGCGGCCGTTGGCGGAGTATGTGAAGCCGATGCCGACTTGGATGAAGACGGTGCAGGATGCGTGGCATGCCTTTTTGGTCACCTTGGGGATTCGAAGGCAGTAGATAGTGGCGGATGGCCCTTTTTTTTGGCGGTGGTTTAGATATTTTGAGCCCCTTGATCGAGTTGGTCTTGAAAGCGCGCGCACGAGGGGCCTTGCTTTCCTGTCGCCGGAAGCGCGCGAGCTGGGCGCTCGTGCTATGGAGGTGTTCCGGTTTTCCGTAGGCGGCGTTAGTTGCCAGTAGTCATTTTCGCGTTGCTTAATCCTCGCGGCGCAAAAGTCTCCTTTCTCTGATGCTACTGTGGTCCCTGTCTCATCATTCTCAGCAGTTTCAAATCCGCACCTGGCCTTCGGCTCCGGTTTGCTTTTGCCGGGAGAACGTTACACCGAATCTTCGCTTAGGTAGTCGGTGATGCGACCGATACCACAAACTCGCTGCGCGCTAGCGCAGCGGTGAAATAGAAACTGCGCCAGACGATGCTGCAGTGACCACCGTAGAATCTTGGTAAGAAAACTTTCGCGCCGCGAGGATTAAGCAACGCGAAAATGACTACTGGCAACTAACGCTGCCTACCGATGAAGAGAGAGCTCTGTAGCACGAGCGCCCAGCTCGCGCGCTTCCGGCGACAAGAAGGCAGGGATTCTCGTGCGCGCGCTTTCAAGGTTAACCGTGCTAGTAGCCCGGCTACTTCCCCTCAGACCGCAAAGTCAAAGTCCCCTCGACCGACGGACTCACAAACGTCAGCGTGCCCCCACGCCCCTCAAAAAAACCAGGAGAGACCTTCGACTCTAACGCTATCGCCTTCGCCGACTCCGCAAGCTTTGGCTGCGATTTCAACCACGCACAAAACTGCGGTAGCGTCGTGCCCGGAATCTCCATAGTCGCTCCGCCCAAGCGATTCTCATAAGCCGCACACGCCTGAGGACCCAGAGTGATCTTAAAAGAGCCCTGCCCCGATAAAGACTTCCAGCCGCCATATTCAAAAACGCCTACTGCGGTCCACTCGGTTCGATTTTCGTTCGTGAAACCTTGTACATCCGAAGGCATGACTTGGTGGCCCTGGAGGCGAATCAAGACGGCATCCACAGGGAGATCATCTGATTGCGAGAAGGAGACCGCCGAAAAGGGAAACTCTTTCTGCTCGGAAATTTCTAAAGTACGCTCGGTATTGAGTGGACCAAAGACTCGGTTGCCCACGACAGGAATCAGGACGTTGTTTCTAAGCGCCGCTAGGACTCCCCCCCAGCTTGAGGTCCGATCGGCTTCTAGCTGAGTGTCTAGGTACTTCATCGTGCGCTGGATTTTCCAGCGATACACCTGAAAATGAACTCCCGATTTATCCGTCAGCGACGACGCCTCAAGCCTCGCCTGGCATTCATCTTTGCCAACTAACGACAGAACAACTGTGTCGCCCGCGAAACCGGAGATGGAAAAAATGGAAAGAAACAGCCAAAAGCAAAATACACGCCCGAACGCCATGGATACCCCTTGAGATCGGGTACCTCTGCGTGGAACGCTCCGTCAATGAGCTAGTTTAGCTTGTGGTACGGACGGCTCTTGGTGGTGTCCGTGGGACGCGTGCTGGGGGTGGTTCCCGCCTTGGCGCCAAAATGAAGGGTTTTCTTATCCGAAGACATTTCAATCAAGTCGTAACTGCGCTCGGAACCCGTAATCCAGTCCATCAGGTTACCAGCTAGGCTGTACGTGCCGGTAACAGGGGTCTCACTGCTCACCGTGCCGGTGCAATTGATTTGGGTGTAAACCGAGTCATAGAGCTGAAACGAGTTGCCCGAGAAGATAACATTAGTGCGGTAATGGCCGCTGGCGTCATTCACGCATTCCGATTGCCAGGTACCCTGTAAATCAGCTGTCGTCACGGATTCCCGGCTGCACGCCGTAAAAACCAGTCCGAGTACCGCGAATGCCACTACCTTTAAGAATCTCGTACCCATTTCAATAACCCCTCTGGCCAGACGGCCGCTGTTTAGCAGGGAGCAACGAATGTGCCAGAGGGGTTTTGCCCGGAGCGCGCTCGACTGGGGCGTACCTAAGCGGAGAGCGGTAGATTCCACCTCTTATCTACTAGGCAGGGGGACGTTTTTGGGCTCAGTGTTTTCGGGTATACTGGAGCTATCCCCCAAAGCCCTTACCCCCCCGGAGATTCCATGCGTAACCTTTTCCTTTTCGTGGCGGGCCTTTGCCTGCCCCTGCAGGCTGGACCGGTTGTTCGCCCTATCTTTGCTGGAACCGCCTCCGAACTAGAATGCAAAGACAATGGCTCCCAAACCGAGATGGTGCGTCTTGCCGATAAGACCACCCTTGGGAAATTTAAGACGCTCACCGATTGTGAGGACGCGCGCGGGTCTGCCACCGGTGGGGTTGTATGCATCTGGTTTACACCCGGAATGAAAATCGGCTCGGAGAGTTGGGATGAAACCGGCTGGCGCCCAACCAATGTAGAGACCGAACTAGGCCTCGGCCGCCGTCCACTTTCAAAGCTAAGCGACTGCAACACAGTCGTGAAATCCGCCGCTGGCGGAACCGTGTGCACCAATACCGGACTTGGTTTTAAACCCACCAATATTGAAACCGGAATGTGGTGCGGGTCTTCGTCGGAGATGCAGTACTGCGTGCAGGCCACCGCTGCCGCTCGCGATAAATATGTCTGCTCATTCCCCTCATCGGGAAGTGGCGCCGGAAATGGCTGGGCGCTGACTCAAATCACCAACGCCTGCAAATATCTTGGCAAGAGCGAATCGCTTAAGGATTGCAATGCGCGTGTCCCGTAGCCTTAAGCAAATAGCGAACGCACAACTTGGAGCAAGGTGTTTGGCAACACGCCAAAGAGAATTACGGCTGCGAGAGTAATCCCAATCACCACTTGCAACGTAATCGGCACAGCCACCGTGCCACCGCTCGAGCGAGCCAGGGGACGCATGTACATATAAACAATCACGCGCAGGTAGTAGTAAACCGAAACTGCGCTGCAAACCACGCCCAGCACCACCAACCACACCGCGCCCACCTGAACGCCCGAATAGAAGAGCACGTACTTAGCGAAGAATCCGCCCATTGGGGGAATACCCGCCATGGAAAACAGGAACGCAGTAAGAGCCAGGGCCAACCACGGCTTCTGCGAAGCCAGGCCGCTAACGTTTTCCAATTCCATTCCAGAATCCCCATCGCCTGCTAGGCAACCCAGAATGGTGAAGGCGCCAATATTCATCAGCGCATAAATGATGAGATAGAAAATAACGCCGGAGTAACTCTCGCGCGTAAGCGTGCCGGCTAAAATTCCGATGAGTAAGTAGCCAGTATGCGCAATCGACGAATAAGCCAACATGCGCTTCAGATTGGTCTGCAAGAGCGCAATCAAATTACCAACAAACATCGTCAGAGCGGCCGATACCCACAACACGTTTTGCAGAGTGATGTTCCATTGCTGCACGCCCGAGACGTCGAAATCCAAACCCAGCAAGACGCGGATGAAAGCAGCGAACACAGCAAACTTCAGAGCACCAGTCATGAAGGAGGTCACAGGGAGCGGGGCGCCTTCGTAAACGTCGGGCATCCACATGTGAAACGGCACGGCGGCAGTCTTAAATAGAAAGCCAACTACCAAGAGCACCGAACCCAATAGAAAGACAGGAGTCAGCAGCGCCGTATTGTTCTGCACACGTGCGAGAACTTCATTCAACTCGAAAGTCTGAGTGCTGCCGTAGATCAAAGCCATGCCGTAGAGCAAGACCGCGGAAGCGGCGCTGCCCAAGATGTAGTACTTCATGGCGGCTTCGTTGGACTTGCGATCCGAGCGGCGGAATCCCACTAGCACATACACACTGAGCGACATCAGCTCGAGACTTAGAAAGACCACAATCAAATGCTGAGTGGAAGTCATCAACATCATGCCCAAGACAGAGAAGACGACCAAAATATCGAACTCCACAAAGCGCAGTCTTTGCTCGGTTAGGTAGTGATAGGACGACAAAAGTGCCAGGCCGCCGAACGCGCAATAGAGGAAATTGAGGAAGTGCCCAAAAGAATCCGAAAGCATCATGCCGCCGAAGAGCGCTGTGGGCGGAGCCAAACAGGCACTTAAGGAGCACATGCCCGCTACCAAGAATCCAAATCCACACAAAACCGGAACCACTTTCCCCGGTAAGAATCGTTCAGGCAAAGTGCCCGCAATAATCGAGGCCAATGCGGCTCCGAAGACGATTAGATACGGCGCCAAGAGGTTCCAGTGTTCCGGAGCGAGAGTCAGTATTTCGGGTCGAATCATTTTGAACCTTCCAATGCAGCCGTCGGGCTAAGCGGTGAAGATACATACGGCGACAAAACTTTCACTACCGATCCCTGCATGCGCGAGAACCAGAAATTGGGAGCAAATCCCATCGCAAAAACAGCGAAAATCAAAGGTACCAAGACGACGATCTCCCTGAGGTTGAGATCCAGCAGGCCCTTGTTCTCATCTTTGGTCACAGGTCCCAGCATCACTTTTTGGAACATATAAAGAAGATAGACCGCGCCCAGGATTACGCCCAATGCCGCGAAGGCAGCAAGGACAGGGGAAGTCTTCCACAGTCCCAACAGAATCAAGAACTCTCCCACAAAACCATTGGTTCCCGGCAAAGCGGCCGAGGACAATAGAATGATCATGAATGCGATTGCGTAGAGCGGCATGATCTTAGCGATACCACCAAACTCGGAAATGTCGCGCGTGTGGCGCCGATCGTAGAGCACCCCGACCAACAAGAATAGTCCGCTTGTGGAGATACCGTGCGCTAACATTTGGAAAATGGCGCCATTCATACCGACTGTGTTGAGTGCAAAGATTCCCAACACGACATAACCCATATGGCTGACCGAAGAATACGCAACGAGCTTCTTAATATCGGGCTGCACGAGCGCAATCAGCGCGCCGTAGGTAATCGCAATGGTTCCCAAGATCAGCATGGGCGTTTGGTACATCAGCACTGCCTGGGGAAAAAGTGGCAGCACAAAACGAATTAATCCATAACCGCCCATCTTCAACAGCACACCCGCTAGGATTACGGAACCCGCGGTCGGCGCCTGGACGTGCGCATCGGGCAACCAAGTGTGCAAAGGAAAGAGTGGGACCTTGATGGAAAACGCCAGGGCAAAAGCCAGAAACAGAATCGACTGCGCTGAGAGGTAGCCCTCCCCTCCTAAACGGACGGAGTAAAGGTCTAGCAGATACAGTGAATAACCCGCCCCCGATTGGAGATGGTACT
>JALHPX010000070.1 GCA_022842225.1 bacterium | reverse complement strand
CGCGGTTTAATGAACGGGTTCGCCCCGTGACTTCCCGTATCGAGGAAATCGAATCCGAAATCCAAAAAGACATTGAAAAACTTCCCAAACGAAGCACGAAGCGTGGTGAATCGCAGAACGATTTGCTGCCTTACTACGGTGCTGAAGTTTGCGGGAAAATGCTGCGTGGCTTAGCAAAAGGCCGGCGCGTTGTTGCTGATTTCACCCGCCGGACAACGGAAGCTCCCCGATCCTGGTTGAGTCGCCGGTTTGGTCGCAATCGCCAGCAAGGTGCTGTTTCCTCTTCTCCCGAGACTGCGGAGAATCAGCCGGTTCAAGAACCCGTCGCTACGCAGCCAGCGGCAGTTGCAACATCTGCTCCGATTCATGAAAAGAATAAACAGCTTTCTCAAGCCTATGAAGATTGGCGCCAAGCCGTCCAGAGTGCGAGTCAGAGTTTAGAGGGGCTGCCTGTGCGCAGTCGTTTACCCGTTCCTAAAGACGGCAGTGCGATGCAGGTGACTTTGCCCGGTGCTACCGAATCCACCACCAGCGATCGCCTTCTGCGCGATGCAATGCGGGACGTGGAAAGGTACATGACCAATTACGAAAACGCGTTGGCCTTGCGCGCTGGGCGCGGTCAGATGACTCGCATGGCGAAAGCCAAAGCAGTGGGCGCGCGCGTTGGAATTTTCTTTGGGATTATTGCGCTGGCTCGCATGCAGGGGGGAGCTGTCGCCACGGCTGATAAAGCAGTGGAAGACTTAGAAGATACCGTCAATGAAATCACTTCTCCCGAATCACGCAAGTTTGCGTTGGGCACGATGGGGCTCGATCTTGTCCTCACTCAGATGGCCAAGGAGTGGGATGAATATAGTGATACAGGCAAATTACCGCGAGCCTTTGAAGGCACCGAATTGCCATGGAAGCCAGGGTTAGAAGCAAATCGCGCATTCTTGGCCGAGGCCTACAAAAAAGCAGAAGAAGTTTCCGCGGAGAAACAGACCAGCGTAGGCACGGAGTTGTGGATTGAAGTGATTGCGAATCTGCTTTTGCGCGCAGAGCAAAACAAACCCATTGGCGAACTTACTGAATTAACCCGCAAACAATACGGTTCGCTCGCGCAGGAATTAGGCGATGATTTACCGCGCTTCTTGCAGGGCAATCCGCAGCAGATTTTGGCTGATGCTGTGCAGTTTGAGATGCTTTCTTGGCAGTTTGCTGCCGATACATTGTGGAGCAGTTTACAGACGGAAGGCCGCGAGCGGCTGGCTCGTGAAAAAGAATTAGCGGCCAAAGAGCTTGCCGCAAAAGAAGAAGCGGATAAGAAAGCTGCGGAAACAGCGGCTGCGACGCCAGCTCCTGCAGCTGGAACCCCAGCGCCGGCTCCGATGCCTGCACCGACACAACCGGCAGCGCCCGCTCCAGCGGCTGCCGTGGGGGCGGAGAAAAAAGAGGCTGAGAAGTTCCCATTTGATGAACTGCCAATGCCGTTTAGCGCAATGTTGCCGGATGGACTGGAAGATCTGAACGACGCACTCGCCGAGGCTCGCCGTGAATCCTTAGCGACAGGCAAAAATCTTTATGAGCGCTTCTGGGTGAAAGTATTTACTGCGGCGGAATTGTCTTACAACAAAGACGCTGTCGCTCCCGATACCGTCTCCGACACCAAGCGCTTTGAAAACGAAGTGCAGGAAAAATACAAAATTTGGATCCAGCGCCTCGTTCTGCAAACGCCTTCGTTCTATCAGGTAAAAGCGCGCCAGTTGGTCCGGGAAAACGAAGAAGCAAAAGTAATGGTCAAGGCACTGCAAAAAGAAATTGAGATGCGCGATCAGGCGCTGCAAGAAGCCTTGAAAAAGATTCCTAAAGAGGCGACGCCGATGCCAGCGCCTGTTCCCGGAGCAGCGGATCCAGCAGCAGCAGCACCTGCGACCGTTCCCGCGCCAGAGACGTCGGTTCCCGAGAAGCCCGCTTCCGAGAAGGCAGAGCCAGAAAAAGAAAAGGCTGGTCCACCCGAGCCGGCACCTCCGAGTGGTGCTGCTGTCGCTAGTGAAGCCCCGAAGACGGAGCCAACGCCCGCGGAGCCAGCGCCTGCAGAACCAGCTCCACCAAGTGGGGCTGCTCCGGCGGGAGAAAAGCCTGCAGAGCCGTCTCCGACTCCGCAGCCTTGATTGATACTCGATTATTTCTTAGCGGGTTTGCCGACGGCTTCCTGGCGAAGCGATTCTTTATATTTTGCCACGGCATCGGAGAGTTCGTTCTTCGTGCCGTACGTCGCTTCATCGAGAGGAATCATCGTATGTGCAAACTCAGAGCCGCCCTCGATGGGCGCTAAGAGCCGATTGGTTTTGTAGTCGGCAATGTTCTTCTCAAGTTCCTTCTTCTTCTCCTCTGGAACTTTCCCCAGCGCCTCTTCCCAGCCTTTAATGGCATCATTGCTTAGAGCGGCCCACTTTTTCGAAAAGAATCCCTTAAAGGGTTTCTTGAATTCAACATCCACGCGGCCGAGATAGAAACCTTCCGGGCGTTGGTTGAAGGCAAGTTGCTGACCTTTGGCAATCATGTCGCCATTGGCCAAGACGCGTTTGCCGTCGGTGCCGAAAATCATGCGAACCTCCGGGAATTTTCCAAGCAGCTTGAGATTGTCGTCGTGCGTGCCCATTTGGCTTAGGACCACAATCCAATCGGACTTAGTCGACAGGCTCGCTAGTTCTTTTTGTAGCGCCTTAATCGGATCCAAGATTTTGCCTTCGGGGAATTTATACGTCGGAGAAATTCCCGTGACGCCAACTTTCCAGGGGCCGACCTGGACCACGGTCGAAGGAGCGAAAATTAATTTGCCTGCTTTGTCGGCAAGGTTAGCGCTGACAAACTCAAATTTTGCTTTCTTTTGTAGCTCTTTCAAAAGCGGAATGCCTAAAGACACATCGTAAGGGCCCGGAGCGAAAACGCTCAAACCAGTTAGGGCCATGGCGTCGACAATGACGTGGGCCTTTTTGCGCATGGGCTCGCGCAAATCAGGTTTTACGAGCGGGGAGAGCATGTTGCCCGGATCGACATAGAGCACCCGAGGATTTGCCGCTTTTAATTTACGAACCGCGTTGAGTTCGCGGTCAATGCCGCCATAGGGAGTGGAGTGACAACCACAGGGCTCGAGAGAGCCGTTGCGTCCGGACTGATAGAGAATCGTTATAGTGGAGTCCGTCACCGGTAAGGTGTCGCCGGCATCCGCAACTTGCGTGGCGGGTTCGGTCGGCTTGTGACTGCAGCGGCTTGCTACAAGAAACACGGATAAAAGCGGGATTATTAAATAGAAAAAGCGGGGGTTCGATTTCATTTGGGTTCCTGGGGTTAACTTGGGATTTTGGTTACCGCAACTTCTGTGAAATTTCCATCAACAACCGGTCCTAACATCTAGTATTTCAAGGCTAACCCAAAAAGGTTGCCTGAACGAGGCCTCTGCCTTATCTTTAATCAAAGTACGTTAGTTTTCGTTGAGCGAAAGAGGATGCCGATGCCAGATATCGAATTTTACAACGTTAAAACTCGCAGCAAAGTAATGGTTCCAGAGAGCCAAATTCAAAAGACGAAGTTTGAGCGCACGGGGAAAAACGGCGCAGTGCAAGTTCGTTACGCTGTGAAAGCAGAGTACCAAGGTACAAAGCTTACCAAGTTTGTCTCTAAAGACGCTTGGGACAAGATTACGGCCCCCGAAGTGAAGTCCTAAGTAGTTCGGGTGGTTTTTTCTGGCTTTGCGCGGAAAAAAAATTCTTTTTGTCTGTGGGTCGCCCAATCAGACAAGTCAGATGTACCAAATCTCGGAGTTCCTCAAGGAGGACTTCGAGTGTTTTTTTACACCTTTCTACTGTGACGGTATTTACCGCACCTTCCAAAAATTCGGTTGGCTCGATTTCACCATCATTGGTGGGCAGAATCGCCGCCGCACCGAAGCGTTTCTCGCCGATAAAAAAGTCAAAATCGATTATGCCGGCGCTTCTGGAGACTACGATCTTGCGCTGATTTGCACCGATCTCATCGTCCCCAAAAATCTGCTGAAGAAGCCTCTGATCCTGGTCCAAGAAGGCATGACGGACCCGGAGAATATTTTCTTTCACATTGCGCGCGCTTTGAAGCCAGTGGGAATGCCGCTCTGGATTGCGAGCACCTCAACGACGGGTCTATCCGATGCCTACGATAAATTTTGTGTGGCGTCGGACGGGTACCGCGATTTGTTTATCCGCAAAGGGGTGAAGCCCGAGAAAATTGCGGTCACGGGGATTCCTAATTTCGACAACTGTAAGGAATACCTAAACAACGATTTCCCTCATAAGGGCTATGTTCTGGTCGCTACGACCGACACTCGCGAAAATCTAAAGCCCGATAACCGTCCTGCGTTTATTAAGAAATGTGTTGAGATTGCCAAAGGCCGGCAGATTATTTTCCGTCTGCATCCCAATGAAGATCCGGTGCGCGGGCGCCGCGAGTGCGCGAAGTATGCGCCAGGCTCGTTGGTCTATGACGTGGGAAACACCAATCACATGGTCGCCAATAGTGATGTGGTGATCACGCAGTACTCGTCGGTAGTCTATGTGGGAATCGCGTTGGGTAAGGAAGTGCACTCCTACTTCGAACTCGACTCCTTGCGTCGTCTTTGCCCCATCCAAAATGGCGGGACTTCTGCGTCCCATATTGCCAAAGAGTGCCGAAACTACCTATAAAGTCAGTGAGTTTGTCATTAAACAGGAATCCAATTGAAGGTTCTCATACTCCTGCAGGCTCGCCTCGGTTCGAGCCGTTTTCCAGGTAAAGTTTTAAAGCCGTTGGGAGAGGGCACAGTGCTTTCCGAAATGGTGAGCCGTGTGCGCGCAGCGAAGTTGGCTGGCACCGTGGTCGTTGCAACGACCACAGACTCTCAAGATGACGCCATCGAAACCGAATGCCGAAAGCTGGGAGTCGAAGTATTTCGCGGACATCCGCTCGATCTCTTAGATCGCCATTATCAAGCGCAGCTCCAGTACCGCTCCGAAGTGACCGTAAAAATTCCTACCGATTGCCCGTTGATTGATCCGGCGGCCATTGACCGAGTGATTGGCGATTACCTGGCAGCGCCCGTAGATTTTGTCAGCAATCTCCATCCGGCGACTTATCCGGATGGCAATGATGTGGAAGTTATGAGTGCGCCCGCCTTAGAGCGCGCCTGGAAGGAAGCCACCAAAACCATCGAGCGGGAACACACCACCCCCTACCTATGGGATAGCGGGCTCTTTACTGTCCGAAATGTGACTTGGGAGACCGGACTCGACTATTCTCAGTCCCACCGCTGGGTGCTCGATTATGTTGAGGACTACGTCTTCATACAGGCGCTGTGGGAGCGGCTTGGCAGGCATAAGCCACTTTTTGGAGTGCGTGACATCCTGGACTGTTTGGACGACAATCCCGAACTTCTGGCGATGAACGCTAAGTGGGTGGGCGACAGCTGGTACCTACGCCAGGGTGGCGAGCTTAGGCACAGCTGGAAGCAAACTCCAAAGAACTAGTTTTTAAGCGGCAGCATTGTAAGACGCACTTTAGAGGACAAACAGAAGATGGAAAAAGTTCTAGGTTTACTGAGTGAGCAAGAGGATCAGGAGTTAAAGAATCTCTCGATGCGCGTGCGCGAAAACATCGTGCGCATGTCCACCGACGGGGGGTGTTTCCTGGGCGCTTCGCTCTCCGCTGTCGATATCATTGTTTATCTCTATCAAAAGTATCTGAATATTCCGGCACTCCAGGATCCAAAGCGCGATTACTTTTTCCTCTCTAAAGGCCACGATGTTCCCGCGCTCTACGGCTTATTTGCCGAGACGGGGCAGATTGAAAAAGAACGCCTCAAAAACCATTTAAAGCCCAATGATCACATTTATTGGCATCCGAATCGCAATATCCCTGGAGTGGAATTTCATTCCGGCTCGCTTGGACACCTTTTGTCTGTGGGCATGGGCGTTGCGCAGGACGCGAAATGGAAGGGCGATGCCAATCGCGTGGTCGTGATGGTGGGAGACGGCGAATTAGACGAAGGCTCGATGTGGGAGGGGATGTTGGTTGCCTCTGCGTTGAAGCTCAATAATTTGGTGATTGTCGTCGATAGAAACGAGTTTCAAGCGAATATTCGCACTGAGGAATTAATTCCTTTGGAGCCGCTGGAAGCCAAATTCGAATCCTTTGGGGTGCAGGCCATTCGTATTGATGGCCATAGTTTTACCTCAATGCATCAAGCGTTTTCGAAAGTGCCGCTGGAGGGCACTGGGCCAACAGCTGTGATCTGCAACACGCGGCGGGGCAAAGGGTTGCCGTCGATTGAGGCAAGAGCCGACCGCTGGTTCTGTAATTTTTCACCCGAAGAGATCACACAACTTCTTCAGGAATTGCACGGCGAGAAGGCAGCTGCCCTGACGTCTGAAACTTTGATTGTGCGCTAACGCACGGGAGAGATTTTCATCATGCCGCAAACATACGAACAGAAACTTTTAGAGATCGCAGGCAAAGAGAGCCGCGTCGTCGTGATGACGGCGGAAAATAGAGCTGCCATTCGCGGTGTGCCGGCTGCGTTGCCCAATCAATTCATCGATACGGGCATTACCGAGCAAACCATGGTCGGAATGGCCGCGGGGTTGGCATTGAGAGGCCGGATTCCCGTTGCCCACGCTTTGGCAACGTTTTTGACCTTGCGCGCGTTTGAATTTATTCGCACCGACGTTGGAATCTCCAATCTGCCGGTCAAATTAGTGGGCGCAGTGCCGGGGTTCTTGTCGGAATCCAACGGACCCACGCACCAGGCAATTGAGGACGTATCGATTATGCGCGGTATTCCTCGGATGCAGGTGTTCTGTCCCGCAAGCTACGAAGAGATGGTGAATGGGCTTGAGTCTGTGATCAACGAGCCGAACCCGGTCTACGTGCGGTTTAACTCTCGCCCGTCGCCAGTGGAGCATCAGGCTTTTGAATGGGGCAAAGCGGAAGTCTTTTCGCCGGAAGCAAAAGACGTAGCGCTTTTGGCCTATGGCACGCTTTTCACCGAGGCTTTGGAGGCGAAGAAGTTGTTGGAAGCCAGTGGTATATCCGCGCGGTTAGTAAACCTACGCACGATAAAACCTCTCGATGAAAAAGCCGTTTTAGCGGCAGCAACTGAGTGCAAACTCGTCGTGACGATTGAGGATCATTTCCTCACCGGCGGTTTATTCTCCGTGCTGAGCGAGACGCTGGTACGCAATCGTCTCGTTGCCGACGTATTGCCAGTAGCGCTCGACGGGACTTGGTTTCATCCCACCAGTTTAAAGAACGTCTTGGAAACAGAAGGTTTTACGGGTCCAAAAATCGCGCAAAAAATTCAAGCGCGCTTACGGGAATTTTCGCTCTAGGAGCGATAGAGGAGTCACGATGCCAAACGGTGTGAAAACAAATTCGGATTATCCAGTCATTGAAAAATCGTTAGCGCTTTTGGAGCGCGCGAAAAAACGCATTCCGTGCATGACACAAACCCTGGCCAAAGGGGCTGGGCAGTTTGTCAGAGGTGTCGCACCCGTATTTGCGGACCGCGCTAAGGGGTCGCACATCTGGGATGTCGACGGTAATGAGTACTTGGATTTTAATTCTGCCATTGGCCCTATCTCGTTAGGCTACTGCTACGATCGTGTGGATAACGCGATTAAAGAGCAATTAGCCAAAGGCATTACCTTCTCCCTCCCGCACCCACTAGAAGTGGAAGTGGCTGAGCTGATTTCGGAGATGGTGCCAAATGCCGAGAGCGTGCGATTTAGCAAAACCGGCGCGGATATGGCCAGTGCGGCTGTGCGTCTGTCGCGGGCTTTTACCGGTAAAAAGAAAGTCGTCTGCTGCGGCTACCACGGGTGGCATGACTGGTACATCGGTCTCACCGATCGCAATAAGGGGATTCCCGAAGAGATTAAGGCACTGAGCACCACGTGCACGTACAACAATATCGAATCGGTGGAAGCGGCAATCGACGACGATACTGCCTGCGTCATCTTGGAGCCTTTGTTGTTTGAAGAGCCCAAGGACGGTTTTCTTTTTAAACTAAGAGAGCTTTGTACGAAGAAGGGCGTTCTGTTGATCTTTGACGAAATGTGGACTGGCTTTCGCGTCGCTCCTGGGGGCGCGCAAGAACTCTACGATGTTAAAGCCGATCTCTCGACATATTCCAAAGCGATTGCCAACGGTATGCCGATTTCGGTCTTGGCTGGACGCGCCGATGTGATGAAGCTCTTGGAAAAAGACGTATTCTTTTTCACGACTTTTGGCGGCGAGGCGCTCTCCTTAGCTGCAACGAAAGCGACGATGTTGGAGATCCGCGAAAAGAACGTTCCCAAATACCTCAATGACTTGGGCGATAAGTTAAAGACCGGGCTTAATGAGTTGGCGGCGAAGCTAGAGATGCCTTACGTAAAGTGCATTGGCTTGGGCTGTCGTACACTTCTGATGATTTCTCCCGATGCGGGCAATCCGCTCGAGACCAAGTCGCTCGTGCAGCAGGAATTGATTAAGCGCGGAATTATTTGGACCGGCCAGCACGCGCTGAATTTCTCCCATACCCAAGCGGATATCGACTATGCCTTGCAAGCGTATGGCGAAGTGCTGCCGCTCTTAAAAAAGGCTGTCGACGAGAAAAATGTGAAGAGTTTGATTCGTGGCGAAATGATCGAGCCCCTGTTTAGAACTTTGACGGGAACCATTCCGCAGAAAGCGAAAAACTAATGCTGAGTGAATTTTCGTTAAAGGACAAAGTGGCGTTGGTCACGGGTGGCGTCGGACTCTTAGGACGCGAGCATTGTCGGGCGCTTTATGAAGGCGGCGCTCGAGTCGTAGTTGCGGATATCGACGAGAGCGCGGCTCGTGATTTTGCCGGCACTCTTGGCGAGCGCGCAATGGGGGTGGGCTTAAATGTTGCAGACATGGCATCGGCAAAGTCTGCTCAAACGCGAGTAGAACAGGCGTTTGGAATGGTGAATGTGCTGGTAAATAACGCCGCCATCAACGATCGCTTCGAATCGCCTGAACTGGCATTGGAACAATCGAGTTTTGAAAAGTACCCACTG
The DNA here is from genome assembly GCA_022842225.1 of bacterium. Lineage (GTDB taxonomy): Bacteria > Bdellovibrionota > FAC87 > UBA2466 > UBA2466 > JALHPX01. Next base: position 1,510 of record JALHPX010000070.1, on the reverse strand, counting down.
GAGCTGTGGACCAAAATGCTCGAGGTGAATGTCACCGGCACTTTTATCTGCTCTCAGGTCTTTGGTATTCCAATGGCAGAAGCAGGGAAGGGCAGCATTATCAATGTTGCTTCTACTTATGGAGTCGTCGCTCCCGATCAGGGGCTGTACTTACGCAAGAACGGCGAGCGGATGTTCTATAAATCCGCAGGCTACCCGGCGACAAAGGGCGCTGTTATTTCGTTCACTCGTTTTCTTGCAGCCTACTGGGGCGAAAAAGGGGTGCGTGTGAATACTCTTTCTCCGGGGGGAGTGGAAAACTCGCAGGACAAAGAGTTTGTGGACAACTACAGTGTGCGCACGCCGCTCAAACGCATGGCGAGCCCCCGGGATTACCGAGGAGCACTGGTATTTTTAGCGAGCGACGCGTCAAATTATATGACGGGCGCAAATCTCATAGTCGACGGCGGCTGGACCGCTTGGTAGTAACTAGACGTAACTTTTAAAGAGGAACACATATGACAAGGCATCCAGAAAAAGTAAAAATCGGCGAAAAGCTCGTAGGGTTTGGAGAGCCTTCCTACATCATCGCAGAAATTGGAATTAACCATAATGGCTCGCTCGATCTCGCGATGCAGATGATCGATGGCGCGGCAGCCGCTGGTTGTGACGCTGTAAAGTTTCAAAAGCGCACTCCTGAAATCTGCGTTCCTCTCGACCAATGGAACATCGAACGCGATACGCCTTGGGGCCGCATGACGTACATCGAGTACCGTCGCAAAGTAGAATTTACAGCAGCGGATTACGATAAAATCGACGGCTATTGCCGCCAAAAAGGCATTCACTGGTTTGCCTCTTGCTGGGATGAGCCGAGTGTCGATTTCTTGGAAAAATTCCGCCCTGTTGCTTACAAGGCAGCAAGCGCCTCGTTGACCAATCACAGCTTGCTCAAAAAAATGAAAGCGACTGGCAAGCCGTTGATGATTTCAACGGGCATGTCGACGATGGAAGAGATTGATGCTGCGGTGCAGGCTGTTGGAACGGAAGGCCTCTTGATCGCGCACTCCACCTCCGCGTATCCTTGCAAGGTAGAAGAACTCAATTTGCGTATGATTCCGGTTTTGGCCGCGAAATACCCCACAGTAAATATTGGGTACTCGGGTCACGAAACGGGTCTGATTCCCACGGGAGCCGCAGTTGCCTTGGGCGCCACGTTCCTTGAGCGCCACATCACCTTAGACCGCGCAATGTGGGGAACCGACCAAGCAGCATCTGTAGAAATTGTGGGCCTTCAGCGCCTGGTGCGCGATGTCCGCGATATCGAAGTTTGCTTAGGCGATGGCGTAAAGAAAGTTTACGAGTCTGAGATGAGCTCTTTGAAGAAGCTGCGCGGAACACCGCCAGCTGAAACTTCGCGTCGGCCAGAAGCGACGTTGTAAAGATACGTTATAAAAAAACTAAATTAGTCCTGCACACAGAGGATCATAGCGAACGATGACGTTGCAACAACTTGAGATTGTAGCACCCATTT
>JALHPX010000069.1 GCA_022842225.1 bacterium | reverse complement strand
ACGAACGTCTAGCCACCTTTTCAAAAGGGCGTGATTCATGCCAGTTATTGATATTCTAGAAATTGCAAAGCAGGGCCTGAACACAAACCGCGAGGCTCTCCAGACGACGTCAAACAACATCGCCAACGTCAACACTCCTGGCTACTCCCGCCAAAAAGCAATTATTCAAACAGTCGAACAGCATCCCCAAGGGCAGCTCCGCATGAATGGCGTGGAGCTGAAGCAAGTCATTCGCGTTCACGATGGATTTGTTCGCAATCAAATCTTAGAAGAAGCAAAGAACTTCGGGGCCACCTCTGCAAAAGCAGATGGATTGCGCCGTATGGAAAGCTTGGTTCACAACGACGGCTATCGCATTGCCGATCTCGTGAACGGATTCTTTAACGACTTCCGGGAGCTATCGGTAAACCCGGAAATGAATACGTTGCTGACGAATATTTCTTTTTCTGCCGAAGCGGCCTCCAACGGTTTTAAGGGCATGCACGAGGCCATGACAGGTTTAAAGCACGATCTAGACCAGCAGATCGATGTTCAAGTCATGGAAGTAAATACACTCGCGAAAGAGATCGCAGGCCTCAATAGCTCGATTGCCCAGTTCAAAGCTCGCGGAGAAGCGCCTCTCGAATTGCTCGACCGCCGGGACGTCGCACTTAAAGCAATGGCAGACAAAGTCGGTTTTCAGCTCACCAGAGACGAGCATGACAACGCAAACATCACCGCGGGCGGTATCGGTACTCTGGTCAACGGACAGAACGTCAGTGAATTGGTCGTCATGCGAACACCCGCGCGTGAAGGCAAACCAGCGGGATCCGTCGATATTTTTGTAAAAGAGGGCGAGGGCCTTCGCCGCGTCACCAACCACCTGGACAAAGGCTCTATCGGTGGCATGCTAAACGTGCGCGACAAAGTTATTGATCCTTCCATGCGTCACTTAGATGCTGCCGCTTATCAATTTGTAAAGACGGTGAACGAAGTCCACAAACAAGGCGTTGGCCGCGATGGCATCGGCAATCGCGAACTCTTTGCAGATATTCAGCAAGTCGAAGGCGCGGCCGCAATGGTGGGGCTGAGCCGGGACGTAAAGGGAAATTCCGAAGCCATTGCAGTCGGTATGACCCCGGGCGCAAAGGGCGACAACCGAGTGGCTTTACGAATTGCCGACATTCAGAACATGGCGCTTGTCTCTGACGACCCAGGGAAATTAAATTCTGATGAAAAAGTTAGCATGGACGGCAGCGTGGCCCCCAAATCTATCGACGGCCGCCAAACTCTGAACGAAACTTTAAACGGTCTTGTAGGTTCTATTGCTGTACAAACCGAGCATGAAGATCAGATTTTGCGTCACCAAGAAGCCATTCTCTCTCAGCTTCAAAACTATGAAAAATCAGTTTCTGGTGTGAACTTGGACGAAGAAGCTATCAGCTTAGTCCAATACCAAACCGCGTTTAATGCTTCGGCAAAAGCGATGAAGGTTGGAGACGAGCTACTCCAGACGATTCTTAGTCTCCGCTAAAGGGCAGGTAAAAAATGTCTCGTATCGCCACCAGTCAAATTTATGATCGCTCGCAAAAGAACGTTTCGACCGCGCGTGAGCGGGAGTCGATTACATCGGAGAAAGCAGCGAGCGGCAAAGAACTTACCCGCCCCAGCCAGGACCCTTCCGGGTACATGGTCGCAGCCTCTTTAAAGGACGATCTATCTGTCAGCGAAATTCAGCAAAAGAACGCCGAACTGGGAACGCGCGTATTGGGTATGACGGAAACCGTTTTTACCCAGCTCCAAGAAGCCACGGGCCGTGCCTACGAATTAGCTATTGCCTCAAGCGGTGAGAGCCCGTCCAGCCAGGCTTCCAGAGAGTTCACTATTGGTGAAATCGAAAATATTTATCAAAGTGTGCTGCAGACTCTAAACACCCGCTACGGCAACCGCACCCTTTTGGCCGGACATCAATCGAGCAAACCTGCGTTTGATTCAGCGGGAAATTTTATGGGCGATGCCGGTGAGATCAATATTGAAATCGGCCGCGGTCTAAAGGTGCCCATTAACATTTCAGCCGAAAAAGCAATCTTGGGGCAGGGGCTTGAGTCTGGGATTAACGTCTTAAAGCCGTTCCAAAACCTCATTACCGGCATTCGGACAAACAACACTGAGATGATCCACAGCACTTTAGAAGACTTTAACCGCGCTACCAATCAGCTCTCGCTGGCGCGCGGAGAAGTGGGTGCGCGCATGGCGCAGCTGGATCGCGCCATGGACAATCACCGCCAGATGAAAGTCGACAGCACCAGCGCGATCAGCGCAATTGAAGACGCAGATGCCATCAAAGTGTTTTCTGATCTAGCGCGTGACCACACTGTATTGAACGCCGCCGTCTCCACGACAGAAACGCTGCTCAAAGAAAATCCTACCGATAAATTTTATCGCTAATTGATCCCAATAGCCTTTAGAGTTTGAACCACTCCGGCTGCAAGCGCGTACGCCAGGACGTTAAAGCCTACCAATTGCGCTAACGGAAACTTCCAATTGCCAAATTCACGCCGAGCGACTGCCACCGTCGCCATGCATTGAAGCGCAATCATAAAAAAGATAATGAGTCCCCATATCGACGCTACGGTAAAGAGAGGAGTGCCGTCTTTGGCCTGTGCCTGCTGCATTCGCCCTAGCAGCGATGCGGAGTTCTCGTCCTCTTCTGGCACGCGAAAGACGACGGCCAACGCCGACACAAAAACCTCGCGGGCCGCAAACGCGGAAATCAAAGCAACTCCAGTTCTCCAATCCCCGCCTAAAGGCTCCATCAAGGGATCAATAAATCGACCCGCCTTTGCGGCAAAACTCTGCTCCAATTTCTCAGCGGGCGTCGGCGCATCGTACTTGGGGAAGGTCGTTGCCGCCCACAACAGCACCGCCAAGGTGAAAATCACTGGCCCGGCTTCTAAAACGTAATTCAGGGTTTTCTGGTGCGAACTCTTTAAGACCGCGCGCCAATTTGGCCGGCGGTAGACTGGTAATTCGAGAATGAAAAAAGATTTCTCCTCGATTTTTAGTCGTTTTCTGAGCAGCGCTGCGACGATTGCGCCAAAGAGCAGGCTCAAGAAGTAGAGTCCGGCTAAGGCGAGCCCCGGCTGCCACGCTGGCTTGCCCCAAAATAGAAATCCCAATAACAGCGCAAAAACCGGCAGGCGCGCGCTGCAACTCATAAGCGGAATAATCAGCAGCGTGAGAAACCGCTCCTTGCGACTAGGGATGGTGCGCGCAGCCATCATCGCGGGAATCGCGCAAGCAAATCCAGAGAGCAGCGGGACAAAAGATCGGCCGTTTAATCCGATTTTCGAAAGTGGTTTATCGACGAGTGATGCCGCGCGAGCGAGATATCCCGAATCCTCTAGTAACGAAATGACGACGAAAAGGATAAAGATCTGCGGCGTGAAGACCATCACAGCGCCCAAGCTCACGACTAAACCATTCCCCGCTAAATCAGCCCATAAAGAATCGGGCGCAAAGCCGGTCACCCAGCGAGCTGCCTCATCAAAGCCAACGGAAATGATTTCCATAATCGGTGAAGCCAGCCAAAACACCGACGAGAAAAGACCGCCCATAATGAGGCCGAAAAATAGAATGCCAAAAATCGGGTGCAAGACCACGCGGTCGACGCGCCGGGTGAGCTGTCGCGGGCTCTCTGCGTCGGTCCGCGGTACGGTTAGCCGAACCAGCGATGAGACCGATGCAATCGTTTGCAGCTCTTTCCATTGCTTCTCAAAGGTCCAAGTAGTCAGCGGCTTAGGGATAGTGGTCCCACCCAGCTGTTCGGCCGTTGTAAGCAGCTCCGGGATTCCTTTGCCCGAACGCCCATCGACGGGAACCACGGGTACGCCGAGCGCCTCGGACAGGCGCACAGGATCAATTTTGAAACCTTCTTTTTCCGCCAAATCTCCCATCGTGAGTGCCAGGATTACGGGAAAGCCCGCCTCTTTTAACTGGCGTAGCAGAAACAGGTGCCTGGAGAGTTGCGTGCAATCGGCAACGCAAATCACTGCGCGCGGTATGCCTAAATGGGGCGTTTCAAACAAGACTTTTACGGCGACTAGTTCTTCTGGAGACTTGGGAAAGAGGCTGTACGTTCCCGGTGTATCGACGATTTTAAGCCCCGTGCCCCAGGCCTTATTTAACGGCGCGACCATGTAATCCACTGTCGCACCGGGGTAGTTCACCACACTGGCCGACATTCCAGTCAGGCGATTAAAAAGCGTTGTCTTGCCACAGTTGGGCGATCCCACCAGCGCCACAAAGTCATGGGCGGCCGTGTTGTCGGTGCTCTTGGGATTGGAATGGCAGCTAGAATCGTTCACTAAAAAATTCATCTCTTAGGTCCGAGTAACTCGCACTTGAAGGCAGCAAGCCTCTTCTGCTCTAAGTGCCACCGGAACTCCTCGTACTTCGAGGATCAGGGGCCCGTTAAAGACCAAGCGCCGGTGAAAAACGATGGTCTCACCCTGTACAAATCCGATTTCGCCCAATCGCTCCACCAATTGCCGATCCCCCTCAATGGCCACAAGGACCGCTTCAGTGCCGGGTTGTAGCTCCGTGATTTTGGGGGCAGACATGTGGGGTGAGGTACTCATTCTTTGTCAGCCAAGATCTAACTGGCCTCCAGTTCAGAATCAATCTGATTCCCGGAAACCCTTAAATGGGGCGAAAAGGAGGGCTTGGCAAGCCGAGTCAAAGCAGCTATCTCCGATCCATGGCACATGGGTTTAAGGGGTTTTTATCAGGGGTTTTCTACGTACAACTAGCGGTCCTTGTCGCTCTTTGGGGCGGACAGGTGAAGGCCGGACCGGCGGAAGATGCGCTCAAAATCCAGGCGGAATGGAGTGCTTTACTGCTTCGGATTGAGTCAAAAGTGCAGGCCTTAAAACTGCAGCTTTCTGCGGCGGGCGTTGAGTATGAGACAGATGATCTCGATCGGCTGTGGCGAAAAGTTGGCCCTCAGGCCCGACTTCAGACCCGCCCACTGGTCATCATGTTAATGGGCCAGCACAATAGTGGGAAATCCACGGTGCTTAATCTGCTCATCGGCGCCACTCCCAAAACTCAAGTCACCCAAATTAGCGATATCGGAGGCTCCACCACCATGCCGGTAGCACTTTTAAATAGCGCATTTCCAGACAAAGACATGCCTCTGCTCTTTGGTGGATTTGAAATCAAAAAACTTTCCAAGCCCACAGATGCCACTCAGACAGTGCCGGAAGGGAAGTCGCAATTGCTGTGGGCGAAGAGCAACTTGGTGCCACCTTCGGTAGCGCTGGTGGATACACCGGACTTGGATTCGTATCACATTGAAAACTCCGTCCAGACACGCGCGATGATTGATGTCGCGGACGTCGTTGCGGTGATGGTCACCGACCAATACGCTAACCGCGATGTTGTGAAAGCGTTGAAGGAAGTGGCGAACGCTAAGAAGCCCGTCATCCTGATTTTCAACAAAGCAGATTTAGAAAATGAATACGAACTTTGGCCCAAGCGACTCGCCGAGCTGAAGAAAGTAACGGGCATCGAAGTGTTGGATGCGTTTGTGATCGAGAAGAACGCCGCAAAGGCAAAAGCAGGTGAGCCACTTGATTTCTATCGAGTGGGGCCTTCTGCCAATGAGCGCGCGTCGCAAGTGCCACCGCTCGATGCCGTAATGGATTTAGATGTGCAGCGCATTCGGATTCAAACGGAGTTAGGCGCTTTGCAGCAGGCAATCGACGGTGCCACGGGCCTAGAGGCTTTTGTCACTCGAGTCAGCGAAATCAATAGTGCGTTGGCAACGTTGCGCGAATTATTGGACGAAACGGCAAAGCAAGCGCCGACGACGGTGGAGTGGCCGCGGATGCCGGCAGGACCAGTGGGTCAGGCGATACTAGAGACCTGGGGCAAGTACCATCGCGGCATGACGACCAAACTGGTTCGCCAAGCTCCGTATTGGCTGCGTAAAGGCTTGGGAAATTTCATGCGCGCGCTGTGGAACGATACGAAGGCTAAAGAAGAACGCGAATACCGTCAGGCGGAATTTGAATTCTTGCGCGACCACATTGTGAAACTCGTTTTGCAGGAACTCGAGTCTCTACGAAACTCCAAGAAAGCTTCGGGCAGATTGGCTGCTGCTATCGAGGAGGCGTTGCATCCCGTCGCTGTGTCGACCATGCAATCCAAATTGCAGGCAACGCACGAGCACATGAATCTGGTCGATAGAGAATTAGAAGACGCGATCCAAACCGAGCTAAATCGCCTTAAAGAGAAGCACCCAACTATTTACAGCATGTTCCAAAACGGGGACACAATTCTAGCCGGCATGGAGCTGCTTGGGCCCGTCGCAATGGGGCTGGGAACGGGTTATCTGCTCCAGGCGCCGCTTCTCTCTAACTTTGTGACCTCTGTCATCTCTGCGCCGATACAGACGACAGCAGGGGCTGCAGCGGCGACCGCAGCGACTCCCGCTACGACTGCAGCGAGCGACAGGCTTCGTAATTTCGCTCTGCGTCAGCCATTTGAGAACATCGTGCGTCAGTACGCAAATAAAAGAATCGTTTGGACGATGACCTGGCTGCGTCAAAATTATTTGAAAGCGTTTTACGACGAATTAGAGAGAACATCTGCGGCAACCGGCGTGGTGGAAGTCGAGGATTTGAAAGAAACGATCAGCTGCGCGCGTCAACTTGCAGATACAGTTCGAAGGACGAAAATAGTTAAAAAGAGCTAAGAGAAACGCAGCGGGCACCGATACATATGATGTAGGAGCCACAAGCCAAATGCTCGTTCTCACCAGAAAACTCGGCGAAAGCATTTCAATCGATGACGACGTAAAGATCGTCGTTCTCCAAATCAAGGGCCGCCAGGTCCGTTTGGGTATTGAAGCGCCGCGTGACACCAAAATCCACCGCGAAGAAGTGTACCTCGCCATCCAAGAGCAAAACAAAGCCGCCGCCGAAAGCAAACCTGCTGAAGTCAAAAAAGTTGCTAAGGTGCTTCGCGCAAGTTAAGTTATTGCTAGGTCCATCCAGAAAAAAAGTGAACAAATTCAAGGAGCCTAGACCATGAACGTCGAAACTACGCGTTTCGGCAGTATAAAAGTGGCCGAAGAGGACATACTCACGTTTCCTGAAGGGATGCTGGGTTTTTCGAAGGTGGAAAAATATGTCCTTGTGGAACGGGTGGATGACTCCCTGTTTCTGTGGCTGCAAGCAGTGAAGAAGCCAAGCATTGCGTTTCCTCTCTTGGAGCCGCAGATCTTCCAGAAGAATTATAAAGTCGAATTGGGCGATGAAGATCAGTCGATTCTCAAGCTAAAGGATCTCAAGGTCGCAAAGGTTTTTGCCATCGTCACGATTCCAAGTGATCCGACGAAGATGACGGCAAATCTCAAAGCGCCGATTGTGATTAACTTGAAGAACCGTTTGGCGAGACAGGTAATCTTGCACGAAGAAGATTATCCAATTCGTCAAAGCATCTTCGCAGACTTGCAACAATACTGCGCAGCTACGCACCGTACGATCTTCCCAGAAACGGAAGAAGTAACGTATCAAGCGATTCACCTGGCGGAAGAACTAGCGCGTCCACCAGAAAAATCGTTATAAGCAACGCAGACTGAAAAAAAATTTAAATTTACTCTGTAAAGCGGCTGACTAAAGGTTAGCCGCTTTATTTCTTTCGTAGAGACGCAAGACTTTGGCAACGTAAGCGCGAGTCTCGCGGAAGGGTGGGATGCCGCCGTACTTCTTCACATTCGCGGGCCCGGCGTTGTAAGCGGCAAGTGCCAGGTCGTTCGAGCCAAACTCAGTCAGCAGCCTTCTAAAGTACTCACAACCGCCCGTAGCGTTGCTCAGGATGTGAAAAGGATTTGCCACGGGCAATGCGCCCGCGGTTTTGGGCATTAATTGCATCAGGCCTTCAGCGCCGGCACGTGATTGCGCGCGCGGGTTGTAATTGGATTCCGCCTCGACAATCGCCAGGACCAAACGAGGATCCAAGTGCGTGCGTAGGGCCGCGCGGCGCACCTTAGCGACCAGTTCTTCCGACATCGACGCCTGGGCATCTCCCGCAGGTAGATACAGGCAAAAAGCAGCAAGCATGAGAAGCCGTTTCATAAAGTCCATTCCTAGCCTAGAAGAGGTTTGAAAAACAAGCGACTACAGGGAGTAGGACACTCCGTACGTGCCCATGAGGATATTGGCCTGGCCAAAGAGCCAGCGAATTTCGCCCCGGATGCTAGCGCCCAGCAAGGGGACTTCAAAGCTTATTCCTGGACCAAACAGAAATTGACCAGTCTTCAGGTTTGCGGAGTTAAAACCCCGATTCTGTGTCACGACTGCCGCGACCTGGCCGATGCTGCCGTCCAGGTACATCGATAGATAGTGCTCACCAAAAGGAACCCGGTACTTCCAATCCATCTGCAGGAGTAGATAAGAAAATACACTGGCACCCAATTCCACTCTGAAAGAATCGGACAATCTAGCGCCTGCAAAACCTCCAATATTTACAACGCTTGCCGCGCTATTCTTAGCTGCAAAGCGAGCCATCCCTAAATTCACGCCGACATAAATCGGCCCTTCCTGTAAGGCGGCCAATTCCTTAAAGAGCAACCGCGCTTTTTCTTCGCGAGTGAGTTCTTTGGGGGGCTCTTTCCTCGCATCTGCTTCGGCTTGCTGAGTCGAGGGCAGGGGTTGAAAACGTCCGATGTTGTACTGCTCCATCATGGTGTTGAACGCGCGGCGAAACTGCGTTTCAATCATCGCCTGCGTAACGGAGTTTGCGGAGGTAATCGAGACGGGCTGCGTAGAAACAATGAACTGGCCTTTGCGATAGGCATCAAAGAGAAAGACGGAAATACGCTGCTGTTCTAAGTACAGAAAGCTGATGACTTCAGTGTCGTATTTTCGAAAAGCTTTTTCTAATTCAACTTCGGAAAAACCAGCCAGCGAATCCTGTACCAACTTTGCCTTGAAAGCTTTGGTGTCTTCAAACAAAGCGCCTAACGCTTGTTGAAGAGGGCCTGCGATATTCAAGCCCGACGAATCCGTCGAGGAGAAGATGGCAATGGGCCGGGCTGCAGCCGACATTTTTGTGGTTTCAGCATACGAGACGTGACCAGCGAGGGCTGAGATCAACGCGCTGCCGAAGCTAAAAAAACGTAAGAATTTAGGGAGGGTCACGTAAATATTGTAACACGCGGCCCTCCCAATTTGTTAGACGCCTAGCTTTCCACAAATCAATTCCAACCGCCCTGAAAGTGCCTTGGCGGGGAGTTTTGTGATGTCCTTTGGGATTCCTAGAACTTCCTCGGCGCGCAGCTTCCCTTTCTGAAGTTGTCGACGAAGCGGGCTAAGAACGCTAGGTGATGCTACTAGAACGAACCTGCGGACGTCGGCCGCGATAGACGAGAGTTCTCCAATGATGTGACGATAAAAATCGCCGGTTAACAGACTGTTCTCCAGGGTTTTTAGAATTACTGGCGTGCTGCCGCGGCCATTCTTCTCAAAGATATGAGCCGTGGAAGCGTTGGCTACGATAACGTAACTGCGAGAGTTTCTTTTCTCCGGCATGAAGTGAGTACGAGTGATGTCGACACCATTCCGAGTTTTCCCGTTGAACATTGTTCTGACCTCCATGTGATCTGCTTCTAAAAATCAGACGTACACGGCAAGTCTTTTCGTGACGAAAAAAGCGGATGAGTCTGTAATTTGTGGGGGATGTACTATGCGGCCATACGATCCGTGCGGCTCTTCTTCTTGGAGAAGTAGTAGTTTGAGGCACGGCGGTACGCGCTGGAGAGCGGTACACAGTTGAGTGCGATACCCACAGGTGCTTTGGAATACACTTTGCAGGTTTGAATCGCTTCCGTCACATCGCGGGGACGCGTGACGTAAATACGAGCAACAATCACAATCAAATCGGCCAGGCCTGCCCACTGGTGCGCTAAGTTCGACGCAAAGAGTGGCGGAGTGTCGATAAAGATCATGTCAAAATTTTCGCGCAATCGCTTCAGCGTTTGCTCCATCGGCTTGAGCAAATGAGGGAAGGAGTTTGGATCGATGCGCTGCCCACGCGGCATGAAAGACAATCCCGGCTCCGAAGTACGCACAATCAAATCCGACATATTTGTCGTCGTATCGGGAGCGGTCAGCAGATGCTGCAAGCCTTGAGTTTGGCCTTCTTGAATTCCGAAAAACTCATTCGGACGATTAGTTAACAAGTCACCGTCGATGAGCAGGGTGCGACGATTGGGAGCTTGGGAAGTGAGTGTAAGGGAATTGATGATCGTGCTCTTACCTTCGCGGGCATGGGCGCTCGTAACGATCACAATCGGGCATTTTACGTCTTTCGTTTCACGCAGTAGCCGGTAATTCATGATCTTTAGATACTCAATAGCGTAAGACGGAATATCCTCGATACGGCTAGCGCCTTGTTTAAAGTGTGGGACTTTTCCGATGACAGGGAGGTTCAAGCGATTTACTTCAGCTTCGCTATCCAGTCGCGGGAAGAGCGCCATTAAAAGAATCAAGCTGAGCGCTAAGCAGAACACGCAGATCGACAAGCTGCCGTAAAGATACTTCGTCAGCAGCGGGGCCACCGGAACCGTGCTGCGGGAAGGTTCGCGCAGGCGATAGATCTCAGAATTTCCGGCGGACAGGGCTAATTCAGTTTCCTGCTCTAGCTTGTAGAGGTTGTTGAGCAAACGACGTTTGTGATCGAGTTCTGAGCGCAGGCGTTTGTAGTTT
>JALHPX010000068.1 GCA_022842225.1 bacterium | reverse complement strand
ACGAGGATCAGGCTTGGGTCGCGGCTTATCCGGATCCGGCCTCGGATTTGGTCTATCCGGACGCGGATCAGGCTTGGGTCGCGGCTTATCGGGATCCGGTCGCGGATTTGGTTTATCCGGGCGAGGATCGGGCTTGGGTCGCGGCTTATCGGGATCCGGTCGCGGATTTGGTTTATCCGGGCGAGGATCAGGCTTGGGTCGCGGCTTGTCGGGATCCGGTCGCGGATTTGGTTTGTCCGGACGAGGATCAGGCTTGGGTCGCGGATTTGGTTTATCCGGACGAGGATCGGGTTTTGGTTCCGGCTTAGGCTCTGGTTTTGGTCCCGGGCCTGGACGGTCTGGACGATCGGGCCGGTCAGGGCGCGGTTTTGGATGCGGCTTCTGACGAGGTCTATCTGGTTTTTTATCCGCTACGGGATCGGGCTTGTAGATCGGGTGCTTTGGATTCGGGCGAGCCGGATCTTTCGTACGCGGTCTTTCAGCCACTACGTTGCCTTTATTGTCCCTGTGTCGAGGCGGATTGGTGATTCCGCGACGATTATCCGTCGGAGGAGTCGTAACAGTCCTTCCTGCGCCTTTATCCCAACCGACACGCGATCCCACAGGACGGCGATCGTGGCGACTCTGACCCTTCGCGAAATCGCGGTAATGGCCCGGGACTGGACGAGAAATTTCCGCTTCTACCTTCACCCAAGGTCTTTTGTTTCTGCCAAGAGTGCGGTTATGGATTTTTGCCGTAATGGTTTGATTACCAATGCGAGCTTCAATCCAAGTACGAGAATCCCTCGGAGTATTGCGGCCTAAAGCGCGGCCGAAATATTTGTTCTTCACCGAGTAGTCCACGTACTTGTGCCACTCGCCGCGTTTCGCGCGAGGCACATTGTAGATGTTTACATTGAAGAAACTGTTTTGGTTGATGATCGTGATACCCGGATTGTATTTAGTATCGTGGTAAGACGAGGCAGCGCTGTAGCCGGCCCAGTAACCGTCATCGAATCCATCTTCGTATCCATGTTTATATCCGCGGTAACCTTCGTAGTACGGATACCAACCTACGTATTGATCGCCGTACACCCAGGTGACAGCGCATGGAACGTATTTGGGAGTTGTGAATTCATTCCAGATCCATCCATAGACGCGATGGTGACGCCAAACGCCGTAGTGATCTGTGTACCAACCCCAAGGATCGTAACTCACCCAGTTCCAACCGTACGAATCGTCGTACGCCCAATAACCGTTGGTATAGGGCTGCCAATCGTCTTGGTAAACGTAAGGCACGAAGTACCGTGTGCCCGAGACATAAACCCAACGGCCTTGTCCTGCCAGCGACGTGTCTTGCGAGAACGTCACATCTGCTGGGAACTCATCGGGATCGGATACGACGGTGTCAGGAACTTTTTCCGCTACAACGTCTTTGTTGTGAAGAACCACTTCATCGATGGCATCTGAACCTTGGTAGGACACAGTGATCTTGATGTCGTTGGTCATATCAGTGGGAACGTAGTAGCTCACACCGAAGTCGTTGGTTTCAAAGTTAGAGTCGTCTAAGCAACTCTTGGACGTATCAGAAGGATCGCATTTATCCGATGCGGATAAATCCGAAGACCATCTAAAATCTTCTAGATCGACATTGAGTTGGCAGCCTGCGGCGATTTCGCAATCGCCGCCGGTACGAACTACGTCTGCTGTTAGTGTGATTACATCGCCCGGGCGGACCTCAATAGGGCCCGTCGGTCGACCGTACACGCCATTCACAGATAAAATTTGAGTCGTGTCAGAAGCGTCGTCGGCGACTAGGCCGTAACGAGCTCCCGTTCCCAAAGTAAATCCGATCGCGGCGAGAACGTAGAGAAGTTTTCTCTTCATTTATTCCCCCAACCGTGTGTTTGTTACCTAACTATTTTTGCTAACTGGCTTTTGCTTACTGACGGGTACTGCTCTCAGACTTCGCAATTGCAACAGTGACTCCTGCAATCGTCATTCCAAAAAACCTTTGTGGTTTTCAATAGTTAACGGGGACATTTCGACACCGATAGTCACGCGTGGTTACCGAATAACGAGAATTTTTTTCATGCAGGAGCTTGGAGTTCACGACGAGAGAATCTCACTTTTGATTCACCGAAATTGAATCGCGCACAAGATCGAGATGAGAAAAGAGCAGCAGACACGGTGCGCACGCGCAAGAAACTTTGGCATTCTAATTGCTCTTACGAATAACCGAGGGGACAAACGGTTCCCAAAAAATTTACCGCAGGTGCAGTACTTACCAAATTGCTGCTATTAGAGAACTGCTAGTGAGCTTTCCAGAAAAGAGGCGTGGCCGCACCACCCGCCTCTTTCAAATCCCGCCTCAAGATAATTCGTAGTTGCGGAATTCGCCTATGCGGAACGGAAGGATTTTTTCCCAGGCTAGGGTGATTGCGTTTTTTACTTCGGTCCAGTCCCAGTGGCGTTGCTGGCGGGTGGGATTCACTAGGTCTGTTTGGGAGGCGATTCTATCCTGCATTACTGCTGGATGTGAGCGTAGATAGCGCGTTAAACCGACGTGGCGACGGATTGGGATCTCGCCTTGGGTGTATTGTGTGTTTCCCCACCACTGGGCCATTTGGCCTGATTTAACGCCGAGAGATTTTGGAGTGCGGACGTAGCCGTAGTGAAACACTCTGCCGCCGGATGGGAGGACGCGGAGTTTGCGTTCTCCTGGGCCACGAAACCCTTGCGCGTCCCGGTAGGCCGAAATGCCGCGATGATTTTTGAAGAGACGCACTTCGCGTCGGTACCAATTGCGGCCGCGGATTTCGTAATCGTAGTTGCCGTAGAAATGGAGGTAATCGAAGAGCAGTCCGTCGATATCAGCGCGCAGCGTTGCCACTTCGATTGCTGCACGAATAGAATCAAAATCCGCTTCGTGCATTAATTCGTCTGCTTGGATGTAGAGACACCACTGTCCCGTACAACGCTTCAAGACTTCGTCCGTTTGTTTTTTTAATTGAAAGCCGCCGGACT
This sequence comes from bacterium, assembly GCA_022842225.1. Lineage (GTDB taxonomy): Bacteria > Bdellovibrionota > FAC87 > UBA2466 > UBA2466 > JALHPX01. The sequence continues at coordinate 7,794 of JALHPX010000068.1, read as the reverse complement.
GATTCTCTCGGGTCCAGGTTGTTTCAAAAAGCTTCACCTTGCCGCCCGATTCGGCCACCAAGGTGTGGCAAAACTCTAGAGTGGCATCTTCCGAATCACCGCACCCGATCCAAAATTCATCGCAAAGCGGAAGTACCGACCGCACCGATTCTTTAAACGGATAGCCCAATTTCTCCGCGTTGCGGACAATTGTGAAACCGCTCACCGAATGGGGTCGGGTAGAAATCATACGTTAAATCGAAATAGCATTACATCGCCCGCTTGCACGACGTATTCTTTGCCTTCTTGTCGCAGCAAGCCTGCTTCTTTGATCTTCGCTTCGCTGCCTAGGCGCACCAGATCATCGCTACGATAGACCTCGGCGCAGATAAAACCTTTTTCGAAATCAGTGTGAATGACACCCGCAGCACCCGGCCCCTTGGTGCCTTTCGTGATTGTCCACGCGCGCGCTTCTTTTGGGCCCGCAGTGTAGTAGTTCATCAGGCCAAGCAAATCGAATGCCGTGTGAATGAATCGATTTAGTCCCGGTTCTTTCAAACCCATCGCTGTGAGGAACTCTTGTTTTTCACTCTCGTCCAATTGAGCAATTTCAGATTCCAGAGAAGCATCGAGCAGGAGGAATTCAGAGCCTTCGGCTTTGGCTAGTTCCTTTACTTTTTCGACGTAAGGCATTTCTTCGGGCTTAGCGCTGGAGTTAGCAACATAGAGAACGGGCTTGTCCGTCAGCAAGCAGAGAGGCTTAAGGAGTTCGCGATCTTTGGCTTCGATGGGAACGGTGCGCGCTGGTTTGCCCGAATCCATATGCGCCTTCGTGGCTTCCCAGACTTCTTGATTCTTACGCGCTATCTTGTCGCCCGACTTCGCGGCCCGGCGTTCCCGATCCAAAGATTTTTCAACTGTTTCTAAATCTGCCAAAAGCAATTCGGTCTGAATGACTTCGATATCTCGCGCGGGATCCACGCCGCCGTCGACGTGTACGATGTCGTCGTTTACAAAGCAACGCACCAAGTGAACTATCGCGTCCACCTCACGAATGTGCGCTAAGAATTTATTCCCAAGCCCCTCGCCCTTGCTGGCACCTTTTACAATGCCGGCGATGTCCACGATCTTAGTCGTCGCTGGTAATACTTTTGCGCTGCCAATGATCTTTGCGATTTCTTCTAACCGCTTATCGGGCACCGTGAAGATTCCGACGTTGGGTTCAATAGTGCAAAACGGGTAATTCGCGGCTTCTGCCTTCGCACTTCCCAGTGCGTTGAAGAGCGTGGATTTTCCGACGTTGGGTAACCCTACAATGCCACATTTGAAACTCATGGAACCTTCCTCACATTTACGGTGTTCATCGCTTTGCTTACCCCTTGGGTCAAGCAAAGCTCGACGGCTTGCGCCGCCTCCAACGTCTGATTGAGATAAACAGAGTCGTCGGCTTTTGGAATTTGTGAAAGCACGTATTGATCGGCGGCCATATGGGGGTGACGGCCAATTCCCAATCGCAACCGCGGATACGCATCCGTGCCCAGGCGATCTCCAATAGACAATAGCCCGTTATGACCTCCCGTTCCGCCGGAGAGCCGCAGGCGCAGAGTGCCTTTGGGGGTGTCGAGATCATCGACTAAAACGACCAAGTCGGTCGCGACGTCGATCTTAAAGAATGCGCACAAGGGCTGAACGGCGTCGCCCGAGAGATTCATATACGTTTGCGGCTTAAAGAGAATGACATCCCTGCCCGGCGCACACGCAAGCCCAGAGACTTTTACGAAGTCGCCTTTGAACTTTTCAGAGAATGCGGGTGCCTTCCACCGGCGCGCGAGCTCGTCCACCACATGAAATCCCAGATTATGGAGAGTGCGTGCGTACTTGGGCCCGGGATTCCCGAGCCCAACTACGACAAAGGGTGTGGAACTCATTTGAGTGCTTTAAGCAGCGAGGCGAAGATTACTTCTTCGCTTTATCGTCTGCCTTCGCTGGAGCAGCACCGGCAGCAGCTTCGCCTTCAGCAGGCTTCTTCTCGGTGATGACTTCAGGTCCAGTGGCGCTTTCAGTAAGCACCGCAACGACTGCGTCTTCTTTAGTAGGAGGCACAACCGCGACGATCGTGGCATTGCGCTTGGATGCCAACTCGATACCTTGCGGCAACGTGATGTCGTCTTCGTGCAAGCTTGCGCCGATTTTTAAATTGGTTACGTCGACTTCGATCTGCTTAGGAATCGAAGTAGGAACGGTTTTGATTTCAATCGTCCGCTCGATGATGTTCATCACGCCGCCGTCTGCAACCCCAATGGATTTACCGACGAATACGATCTTGACGCTGACGTTCACTTTTTTGGTGATGTCGATTTCTTGCAAATCAACGTGCACCAAGCGACGCGTGACGGGATCGACTTGATAATCTTTAATGAGGGTTTGTTTACCTTCTAAACCAGCACCTTGCAGGGTGTAGATCTGGTTACGGCCACCTTCAGAGAGGAGCGCGCGTTGGACCATGATCGGGTCCAAGGCAATCGGGGCGCTTTTGCCCATTCCGTACAACACTGCGGGCACTTTGCCGTCGCGGCGAAGTTTGCGGTTAGCGTTTTTTCCAAGTCCTTGGCGGCTTTCCGCTACTAAATTCTGGCTCGTTTCCATGTTCTCTCTACTCCTCTAAAAGACGTCTTAAAAAAGTTCTACCAATCAAAAATGGAGCTGACTGACTCGCGCTTACGAATCCGGCGAATAGTTTCTGCCAGGATTGGCGCGGCACTCAAGCACTTCACCTTGCCCGTTTTCTGCATTTCGGGTGAAAGGGGAATCGTATCGGTGCAAATGACCTCTCGGATTCGGCTATCCCCGATTCGCTGACTGGCAACGCCTGAAAACACCCCATGGGTGCAGCAAGCGCTGACGGTGGCGGCCCCTTTTTCCAAAAGAACCTTCACGGCCTGAGTCAACGTACCAGCCGTGTCTATCATGTCATCCACGATAATGGCATCTTTGCCTTGCACATCGCCAATCAAACTCATGGCCTGGGCTTCATTGGCGCGGATGCGGCGCTTATCGATGATCGCCAATTGGGCGTCAAGTCGCTTGGCGTAGGCCCGGGCGCGCTCCACCCCTCCGGCATCGGGGGAGACGACCACCAAATTGGGCAAGTCGTAATTCTGTTTGATGTACTCGATGAGAACGGGCTTAGCGAAAAGGTGGTCAAAAGGAATATTGAAGAAGCCCTGGATCTGACCAGCGTGCAGGTCCATCGCAATAATGCGGTGCACACCAGCGGCGGTCATCAGATCAGCTACAAGTTTGGCTGTAATCGGCACCCGGCTTTGCACCTTACGATCCTGTCTGGCATACCCATAATAAGGAATCACGGCGGTGATGGATTGAGCTGAGGACCGCTTCAGCGCGTCCGTCATGATCAATAATTCCATTAGGTTATCATTCACGGGGTGGGAGGTCGGCTGGATGACGAAGCAATCGATGCCCCGGACACTCTCTTGGATCTCAACGAAAATTTCGCCATCCGAGAAGCGCCGGATGTCGGCTCGAGAAAGCTCCACGCCTAATTCGGCGGCGATGCTTTTGGAGAGCGGGACGTTTGCCGTTCCCGCGAAAAGCTTAATTTCGGTCTCTCCGGAAAAAACCATAGGGCTGGTAACTTAGGCGGATTGAGCCGTGTTTTCAATTATTTTCAGGGTTTCGCTGAGAACGGTTTCGAATTGGCTTTTCTTTACTCAGTGCAGATTGTCTTGAACTGAGCTCTGCCATAAAATCTTGGCTGTCTTAGTTTTTTTAACCCGAAAAAGAGGTTCTCATGCTTCGATTCGCAACCGCGTCATTTCTATTGTTTTCGCTTGCCCCGTTGGCACAAGCCGAAAACTACAACCCCGGAATAAGAACAACGTATGCGACCTCTGCTCTCACCGGCGGCAATACTTTTCAGGCTTCTGTAACCCGGGGCACCGCGTACGGCAGCTTTCAAATTAACGTAAGTTCAAACAACAGTGTAAAGCTCGTTCGGGCGACCCGAGATGCTTCTGCGGGTAGCATCGCTGACGCCAACCCACTTCCCACGAGCGGGACCGTTAGCTATACCGCAGCCACCGGAAGCTGTATGACCAGTGATGCGGCCCCGATGACCTCTAGCGCTTCGGCCTGCAACCAGTACACAATTCCATCAACGCCCTACAGCTCCATCAATTTCACCGCACCATCGGGCGCCACGTCAGGGCAGTTTCACCAGGTGGTTTCTGGAACTTGCCCCACCTTCGACCCATTAAATACTACTGGATGGACCTGGAGTGTTGACTCTACCGTCATCACTTACGGCAGCGGCTCGCGCCCTTTACTGAACAAAAACATCTGTACGGTTCGTGGTTATGACTCGGGCGGCAACAAGGTTCTAGTCTCTAGCGCACCTGGAGTGACAATGGTTTCTGGTGGACCGGGTTCGACCTGCAGACAGATTACTCAAGTTTCCGATTGTTTCGAATAGTTTGGCAACTGGCCTACTTGATTGTGGGTGGCATGAGGCTATTTGAACGCGGTCTCACGGGCGCCCGACCGAGGTTGTGCAAGAACAGCCTCGGAAAAACACAATCAAGTAGGCCAGTTTTTTTTACATTCCCTTAGGAAGTTTGCGGCGGCGGCGATTCTGAGGACCTTCTTGCTCGGCAGAAGAGGCGTTGGCGCGAGGGGAGCTGACAGTATTCGAGGCTAAAAGACTCTGGAGCGCAATTTTTCGCATCCAGCTCAGAGCAGCTGGGCTTTCTGGCCAGTAAACCGGCACTTCCACTGCGCCCGAGATTTGGTGTTTTTGCGCATTAAATGGCGTGGAGAGTTCAGCGTCTAATTCCAACTTCATGGCTTGCGCTTTGAAAGAAACTTTTTTGCCTTGAGCATCGACGTCTAAGCCATGTGTGGAGCCCGAACTCTTTAAACGCACCTGGCCCGACTTGGAGAAAAAACTGTCGCGTAAGCGTTCTTCGTCAGAGCGAGCCGCGAGCGCCTTGGGACTCGTGAAAAGAATAATTCCAAATTCTTGACCGGGCTGGCGCTGACCGCCCACAGCTAGCGGGTAAGGCTTCCACTCGGAAGGTTTGTTACGGGAGAAAACCGCCATCGTGCCGAATTCTGGAATGCGTCCCGAAGCTTTTGAAGGCAAATTGCCGAAAGCAAATTGAATAACGTCGATAGGACCGTACTCACGGATAAACTGCTCCGGCATCACCGAGCTACGAAACACTAACCCAAATCCAAAGACCCCCGACTCCGCGCCCAAATCGATTACTTCGTTCTGATCGACCCGTTTGTAAGTCAACGTGCCTTTGCCTGGATTTTTCTCCGAACTAAAACTGTCGACTAGAGAGAGTGGTGGCTCCACCGGACTGGGGAGTGGGAGCTGGGATTGCGCGTTGGCCTCTAAGCCTTTTTCGGCAGGATCGGCAAGCGGCGGCTGAGTGGCCGAGGGCTTTTCCAATAAGTCGTCGGAGATGGCGGATTCTAATTCGGCATCCGCGGGAACCGATTTATCGGTGAGGAGTTCAAAATCCAGATTGGGATTGCGCACGGCTTTAATTGGCGCTTTGCCAGTGGGTGCCGCCGGCTTTTTTTTGCCTGTGAGAGAAACAGGCGCACCCACATCGTTTAAAAGTGGTGGAACGTCGTTCTGAGAGAGAGGCTGACGGCTGGCTTTTTGTTGCGGAGCAACTCGTTCCGCATTTAATGCGGGGCATAATGCTAGCAGAGTGGCGAAGATCCCTATCGTCGATAAGTAGCGCGTCATGGATACATTTATGATCTCACGAAACACTGACTGCCCTAGCGAATTTTTTCCCAAACAGTAGCGAAATCGCCCGACGTGACTTCGCTAAGCCATTCGCTTGGCTGATTGGGACGGTGAATAACGACGGTAGTTCCAACGTTGTTACAGAAACCGAGGCAGCCCGTGCGAGTGACCCAATGAGTCCCGGCCAGCCCCTCTTCCCTCACCTTTGTCTTGAGCGACTGAAAAAATTCTAGGCCGCCAAAATCTGCGCACGCGGTGCGACCGTCTGTGCGCTCATTTGTACAAACGCAGACATGGACTTTGCAGCGAGAACTATCTTGAGTCTTCATATGCGATCTACCTTGGCTCGGCTTAGGAGCAATTCAAGATGCTTGTCGGATAGTTTCTCGAGCAGAGAATTCATCGACAGGCGGTCTTTGAGGAAATCAAAGTCTACGGAATCAAGCGGCTGATCCTGATTGAAGCACGAAAACACGAAAGTTTCGCGACCAGTGGAGGGATCCACCTGTCGTTGCAGACACTGCGCACAAACTTCCTTCATCATGCATTGCATGGGCGAATTGATCGAGCCAATCGCCACGTGTGATTTCATAGACGGCGCTAAGACGGAGAAACGGGCGTCTTTCACCGCGCGCATCATACGATCGGAACCAATAGCAAGAACACGATCCACTGATTGGAATGGGAACATCGGAGGGCTTTGCAATTGCCCACTGGCGTAGGCGTGCATCGATTCAACGATATTGCCGACAAAACTTAAGTCCTGTGGTCGATGCGTCGCAATAGGAGAGCCTTTGTCGACCGACCAAATCATTTGGTCTGTGACTTGCTCTATACGGGATTGAAAGAACAAGTCCTCCGGACGTCGATAACCAGCGAAGTAAATCACTCGGCTCCCGGCCTGTCGCATGGCCTGCGCTATCGACATGAGAACCGCATTTCCCAACCCACCGCCGACGAGCAACACGGTTTCACCGGAAGCGATTTCACTAGGCGCACCAGTGGGTCCCATGGTTACTACCGTCTCACCCGGCTTCAAGAGTGCGCAGAGGCGAGAGCTCGTGCCCATTTCCAGGACGACCATGCTGAGCAAGTCTTTTTCTGGGTCGGTCCAAGCCCCCGTAAGTGCGAGGCCTTCCATGCACAGGCGATTGCCGTCGATAGAGTGGGAATTGGTTTCAAAATTTTGTAGCCGATAAAACTGCCCGGGCTTGAATTTGCGCGTGGCGTACTTCGATTTAACGATCACTTCCACGATATTCGGAGCAAGTCGATTCACGCGAGCGACTTTGGGGGTGAGCGCTTCTTGCATTTCGTTTACGAGGCGCTCCCACTTATCGGTGGGAGCTCCGCCTTTTTCCGCCTTGGCGATACCATCCGCAAAAAGCTCAAAAACTTTGGGAGCGCCGTCTTTGGCCGAAGCCATCGCTTTGACGACGTTCCCGGCGTAATCCGGATGATTGTCGCCGTAGAACGAGACAAATTTTCCTTCATGCTGAAACGAGGTGAAGAAAGCTCGCGAGCCCTTGCCTTCCACGGCCTCTAACTTAAAGGTGCCGGCGCTGTCTTTCACAGCTTGGTGTTTTTTGAAGAACCGCCCGCGGCCATCCAGCTCAAACGTGGATGGATTTTCTTTCTCGTAAATCACATTGGGGCTGGTACCCGCCGCCACTGAGACCGACTTGGCGGTAAGAGTGAAACGCTCGCCGTTGGGGCCATCGCAGACTAGGCCCTTCGTGCTGCCAAATTCATCGAGTTCGATTTCAACGGGTGTAGCTTGCCCTCGAAATGCAACGCCCTCTTCCATCGCCTTAATCACTTCTTCATGATTCAGACGATACGCCGGAGAATCCTGAAGGCGCTTGCGGTACGCCACGGTCACTCCGCCCCACTCGCGGCAGAGGCGTGCAAAATCAGGAATCCGTTTTTGGCGATCGGCTGCCTGCTTTTCTTCCCTTACAGCGCGGCCATGCGACAGATATTCGCGCAACACGTCCTGCTCTTCGAAATTACACAGCTTGAACACGGCT
>JALHPX010000067.1:10101-10844 GCA_022842225.1 bacterium | reverse complement strand
AGCGCGCCGTCCCATTTACGAACGTGCCCGCCTAGGGCTGGGATATCTGCCTCAGGATGCTTCGGTTTTTAGAAAACTTAGTGTCGAAGAAAACCTATTTGTTGTTTTGGATAATCTGCGAATAAGCCGTAAAGAGAAGAGAGCCCGTGCAGAAAAGGCGCTAGCGGACCTTGGGATTTCACACCTGGCCCGTCAAAAAGCGATGACACTAAGCGGTGGAGAGCGCCGCAGGCTCGAAATAGCTCGTGCCCTGACGCTAGAACCCAAGTTCCTGCTCTTGGACGAGCCCTACGCGGGAATTGATCCGCTGGCGGTACAAGAGATCCAGCAGATTATTCGCGCCTTGAGATTGCGGGACATCGGAATTGTCATCACGGACCACAACGTTCGTGAAACACTCTCTAGTTGCGACTTAGCTTACTTGATTAAAGACGGGGAAATTTGGGTCCACGGGACACCCCAAGAAATTGTTGAGAACGAGTCAGCAAAGAAATTCTATCTCGGAGAGGGATTCCGGCTTTAGAAGCAGAAGGTGAAACTATGGCGATAGGTCTCAAACAGTCACTCAATCTTAGTCAGAACCTGGTGATGACACCCCAGTTGCAGCAGGCCATTAAGCTGTTGCAGCTATCTCGGATGGAATTGGAAAACCTGATTAACACCGAGTTGGTCGACAATCCGACTCTCGAAGAGTCAGGCGATTCCGAATCGACCGCGCAAAATATCGAGGAGATCCAATCGCA
>JALHPX010000067.1:0-10091 GCA_022842225.1 bacterium | reverse complement strand
TCCAAGAGCGCCGAAGAGAACCCTCAAAACGCTGAAGACTTTAACTGGGAAAGCTACATCGAGAATTCAAAGTCCTCCCCTAGCTTGCCTTCTTATCGTCCGACCGACGAAGAACTACCTAGTTACGAAAACACCCTGACCCAACCTGCGAATCTAACCGATCACCTGTTGTGGCAATTGAAGTTAGCGAATCTGACGGAAACCCAAAAGGCGATGGGCGAAGTCATCATCGGGAACGTCAACGAAGATGGCTATCTGCAAGTAACACTCGAGGAAATCGCAGAGAAAGAAAATTTCGATATCCATGAATTGGAAGCGGTTCTCTACCGCGTTCAGGAAATGGATCCTATAGGTGTCGCGGCTCGGAATTTAAAAGAGTGCCTGCTCGTTCAGATTTACGATTTGCAATACAACGACGAATGCCTCGAAAAAATGGTGGAAGAACATCTCCCTGATCTGGAGAAGAAAAACTACCAAGGCATTGCGAAGACTTTGCAGCAGCCTATTGATCAAATCATTGAACGCGTAAAAATTATCGAGGAACTCGAGCCGAAGCCAGGCCGCGCGTTTGGCGGCACTCCGGCGCATTACATCATCCCCGATATTTACGTCGTAAAACGTGGCAGCGAATACGTCGTCATGTTGAATGAAGATGGTCTGCCTAAGTTAAAAATTTCGGGTTTCTATAAAACCTTGCTCGACCAAAAGAACGTCAGCCAAGGCGAGACCAAGGAATATATTCAGACCAAATTGCGCTCCGCTGTGTGGCTCATCCGCAGTATCCACCAGCGCCAACGCACGATTTATAAAGTGACGGAGAGCATCGTACGTCAGCAGCGTGAGTTTTTTGATAAAGGCATCGCCTTCTTAAAACCCATGGTATTGCGCGATGTTGCGAACGATATCGGCATGCACGAATCGACGATTAGCCGGGTGACGACGAACAAGTACGTGCACACGCCGCGCGGAATCTTCGAATTGAAGTTCTTCTTCAATAGCGGCATCAGCCGTGTGCACGGCAGCGATGTAGCTAGCGAGAGCGTAAAGGAGAAAGTGAAGGCAATTGTGTCGACGGAAGACCCAGCGCATCCTTTCAGCGATCAAAAGATCGTCGAGCTTTTGCTCAAGGACAACATTAATATCGCTAGACGGACCGTCGCCAAATATCGCGAAATGTTGGGCATTCTGCCCTCGTCCAAGCGTAAGAAGGTTTTTTAAAGTGGACGGGCCCCGATTAGGGCGTTAGAAATTTTAGAGAAGGAGATCTCAATGGGCTTACATTTTTCGTTCAGGCACATGGACTCGTCGGAAGCCATCAAGGAATTGGTGACTAAGAAGATGGAGAAATTGAACAATCTCGTCGATTACGCTCTTGAGTTTCACATTACGCTTAGCGCCGATAAGTTGCAGCATACTGCAGAAATCACCTGCCGCGCAGAGCATCAGTCATTTTCTGCTAGGGCGACGACAGAAGATTTATACGTTTCTATCGACGACACCATCCACAAGCTGGAAACCCAGCTGAAAAAAGAACGAGAAAAACGTAAGGGCCATCAGGCCGCGCATCAGGTTATTCGCAAAGGCGACGTCCTTGGCGGCGATATTCCTGCAGATTTGCCGCACGCTGGGAAAGCTAGTCGCGGTAAGTAGTCTCTCTTGTCCTGCATAGCTGAATAGTCTGCTCTCCCTTTGTGGGTTTTCCTTGAAAGCGCGCGCACGGGTGTCCTAGCTTTCTTGTCGCCGGAAGCGCGCGAGCTGTACGCTCGTTCTATAGAGAAATCTCGTCATCGGTAGGCGGCGATTGTTGCCAGTCGTTTTAAGGATGTCTCCTCATTCTTGCGGCGCGGAATTTATCTTTCTCTGATTCTACTGTGGTCTCCCCCTCGCTTTTTTTGAATATTCAACGTCGCACCTGGCCTTCGGCCCCGGTGTGCTATTGCTTCTTTAGTTGCACAAGCAAACCGCAGCCGGAGGCAAGGTGCGGATTTAGAACAGCAATCCACTTCGCCGCTGAATCCACCGTAGAATCTAGAAAAAAAAAGATTAGGCGCCGCTGGGACCGCGCGCCATTTAAACAACGACTGGCAACATCCGCCGCCTACCGATGCTGAGACGGCTCTGTAGCACGAGCGCACAGCTCGCGCGCTTCCGGCGAAAAGAAAGCTAGGACACCCGTGCGCGCGCTTTCAAGGCAAACCAACTAAAAAGAGCGCTCTCCCTCTAGGAACGCATCATACTGAGATGGGGCATGACGAAAAGATCGGCAAGATTGCCCTCGCCTCTTTTGAGAGAATAATCGGTATTGGCAAGCAGCTGCAGATCCGCATCCAGGATTTCCGCACGATAGCGCTTCGCCGACGATAAGATCGCCGGAACAAAAAAGGCCGGCGTACCGATCTTGGCACCTAGCACCTTCAAATCCGTCACTCCACTCCGCCAAGCCTCGTGACACAGCCGGATCTGGCGAAAATGTCGCAGCAAAATCGCCAACAACTTAATCTCGCTCTCCCCCGAGCTCGTAAGCTGCCGATACTTCTCCAACGCCTCGTATCCGCGCCCCGCAAAAACATCCTCGGCAAACTTAAAAATATCTCCAGCCTGCGCCGACGCGCACACCGCCCAGATATCGTCGGTAGAAATCGCTTTCGCATCACCGACGTAGGTGCAAACTTTCTGAAACTCGCTGGCCACCGTACCTAATTTCTTCCCAGCCAACTCCACTAAAAGCATCCACGCTTCGGGAGAGATCTTCTTCGAGAATTTCTTCTCCAAATAGGGCTGCCACTTTACGAAGTCGCGATCATATGGCTCGCTTGCCTCGAGCACCCAGCCGGAAGTCTCCACTGTCTTCGCCCAAGCTTTACGCCGATCCATCTTAGAAACAGTCAGCACCAAGCAGGTGCTGGGCGACGGAGATTCCAAGTAGGAATCTAAAAACTGCGCGCAACTGGCATCGGCTTTGTCCCAGCGGCGACAAAGCACTAGGCGCGCGCCCTTGGTTGGCTCCAATAGAGCCGGCAACATTTCCACGGCTTCGCGCAATCGCTCGAGCGACAGCCCTTCGCCATCGAGTGCTTCATAATGAAAATCCCGGTCCTCGGGAGTGATGAGAAAATAATTTTGAATGAGCTTTACCGCTTCTTCGATTTGAAACGGCTCTTCCCCACTCAAGACGATCACGGGGCGGGTTTCAGCGCGGCCTAACGCCTGCGCAAGCTGCGGTAAATGAAACGAGGAGCGGCGATCCGTACTCACCCTTCCTCCGCCAACATCGAATCGTAGATATCGCGAGAAATATCACGCGCTATGAGGGGGTACTGGCTTTGAATAAAACCCTGTGTGATCAGACCAATCGAACTAGGGGCTTGAAAATCGTAGGTGCGATTGAGCGGCATAGGGACGCGGCGGAAACTGGAAAAGCCGCTGCTCCACAAAGTATTGCCAGACTTAGGGTCCACCAACGCAATACTCACATTGCAGTCGACCACGATTTCGGACGGTAAACGGCGGTAGGTTTTTAAACCGCGCAAGCCCGCATCGCCGAAAGTGCTAGGACCATAGTTGATCGAGGTCACAACCCCGCGTAATTCCAAGGCGCCCTCCTGGCGATTGGTCACTACGATCTGCCCGCGGCTGCCCAATTCTCGCACGACGGCGTTGGTGAAAATGACTTCTGCGCCCACTTCGTCCGTATTATTGGTAAAAACAGGGACGAAAACACCCTTCTCCGAATGGAAGATTTTGCGGACTTTACCCTGCAGACTGTAGGCGCAGCCAGACGTGGCGAGGAGGCAGACGCCCAATAAGGCGTAACTAGCGCTCCGCATTAGACTTTTCTTCATTCCCATGACAGACCACTCACTACCACAGTTCCCCACCCCAGGCACCTTTGCTAGGATGCTCAAAGCGAGTAAAGGAGACACCATGGCAACGACGAATCATTCAAACAACGGTCTAGAGGAAGTCTGGATTTTATCGGCCGCAAGAACCCCAATTGGTTCTTTTCTGGGTGCGCTAAAGGACATCCCAGCGCCGAAGCTTGGCGCCACCGCCATCGCCGCGGCAGTAGAACGGGCAAATATCCAGCCCGAGGCCGTGGAAGAAGTGCTGATGGGTTGCGTGTTGCCGGCGGGAATTGGCCAAGCGCCCGCTCGTCAGGCCACTCTGTACGCCAAACTGCCCAAGTCGACGCGAGCTACTACGATTAATCGCGTGTGCGGCAGCGGTCTCAAAGCCGTGATGCTGGCCACGCAAGGCATTCAAACCGGCGAGTTCCACATCGCCGTAGCAGGCGGCATGGAAAATATGAGCCTGGCGCCTTACCTTTTGCCCAAAGCGCGCGAAGGATTGCGCATGGGAAATGCAAAACTCGTCGACTCCATGATCCACGATGGCTTGTGGGATCCCTACGGCGATCAGCACATGGGCAGCTGCGCGGAACTTTGCTCGCGCGAACGCAAGATTACCCGAGCGGAGCAAGATGCTTATGCTCGCCTCAGCTACGAACGCGCGATGGCTTCGACCAAGAGCGGAGCTTTTAAAGCCGAAATGGCGCCGGTGGAAGTCGTCGAGAAAAAAGAAACCAAGCGCATTGATTCCGACGAAGAACCGTTCCGCGGCAAATTAGAAAAGTTTCCCGATCTCAAGCCTTCCTTTGAGCCAACCGGGACAGTCACGGCGGCAAACGCCAGCTCACTCAATGATGGAGCAAGCGCGCTCGTTCTTGCCTCGGCTACCAAAGCAAAACAATTGGGTCTAAAGCCGATTGCTCGGATTTTGGGACAGGCCAGCTTCGCTCAATCGCCTGAGTGGTTTACGACGGCGCCCGTGGGAGCTGTGAAGAAGTTGATGGAAAAAACCGGAATGACTGTCGATAAAATCGACCTTTTTGAAATCAATGAAGCCTTCGCAGTGGTTGCAATTGCTTGCATGCGCGAACTGGGTATTTCCGAAGATAAATGCAATATCCGCGGCGGAGCCGTGGCAATGGGACATCCGATTGGCTCCAGCGGCGCCCGGATTTTGACCACGCTTGTCCACGCACTTCGTGCCGAAAAGAAAAAATACGGCGTTGCCGCAATCTGCATTGGCGGTGGCGAAGCTTCTGCGGTGTTGGTGGAGGCTATCAGTTGATTTTTCGCATTCTCGCTGACTTGAAATTGAGCGATGCGCTGAACGAGAAAGTCAGCACGCGAGTGGATGAAAAACTCCGAACTATCGGCGATTTCGCGCAGAAGGCGCGTCGCAGCTGGGATTCTCGTCCGAGCCATGTCAGCATCACGCGCTATGCGGTGTTTCGCGCTTTGCACCAGGAGTTTTCTGGAGAGGGATTGCCTGGATTGCCAACGCTTTTGGGTGCCGGCCGTCGCTTATTTAGAGCGGCGCCGTGGCTAAAAAAAGGCATACTCGGGGGGCGCACTAAGTGAGTCAGCCCTTTACCGTCCACCAGTACCACCCTTACACAGCACCCGGCGATGCGATTACGCAGCAGATGGTTTTCTTGCGCCACGCGTTTCGCGACGCCTCCATTGGCGGCGAGATTTTCTCTTCGGTAAATTACGCGCCCGAAGCGTATCAGATTCGCCAGTTTGTTCCGGCACGGCTTTGGGATTGCGATCTGCTTTTGATTCATCACTCGCAGGGCAATCCGCAGTTAGATCTGCTGCTCAATATGCCGCTCAATAAAGCGATGGTGTATCACAACATCACACCCGCTCACTTCTTCCGCCACGATGGAGAAATGAGCCGACTCGCCAATCAGGGCCGGCAGCAGTTAGAAAGTTTCCGCGCCAGCACTTCGCTGGCCTTTGCCGTTTCCGAATTTAACGCAGAAGAATTGCGTGCGATGGGGTTTGCCGACGTACGGCTTTTGCCTTTGTTCGATCTTAAACCAAGCACTGTGAATTCCCCCTTCGGCCCGATTCGGGAAGATGGAGTCCGCACGTTGCTCTTTGTGGGCAGAGTTTGCCCTCATAAAAACCAGATGCAGCTTCTTGAGATTCTCTACTATCTCAATCGCTTCGGAACCACGAAGTACCGCTTGGTGCTCGTGGGCAAACAGGACCTGCTTTATCGTCGCTATTTGGACGAGTTGATTCACCTGTGGAAACTTGAAGACTGGGTTGAATTCCGGACCGGACTCAACACCGTTCAGCTGGAGACCTGCTACCGCGCAGCCGATGCTTTCCTCTGCGTCAGCCAGCACGAGGGATTTTGCGTTCCTCTGCTTGAAGCCATGCGTTTTGACTTGCCAGTATTCGCGAATTTGCGAGCGGCAATCGGCGAGACGTTAGGGAATGCGGGAGTTCAAATAACGAGCCACCGTAGCGAGCAAATCGCGGAGTGCGTGGATACGATCCTGAGTGATCCTAAAGCGCTGGAAGTCATTTTAAATTCGCAGGGAGAGCGAGTAGCGGAACTAGAAAAAACTCAGTGCGCCGCATTTGCGCAAGCGCAGATCCGGTCAGTATTGACCCAGATGCGATTTCCCGAGAAAAAATTCTTAGAGTTACCAGCGGAGCAGCAACAGACATGACAACTACGACACCCACGACCAGCACCTTTGAACTTGAAACGGCCTTACAATTTTATGAGAGCACGTGGGAGCGCTTTGCCCCCCTCTCGCTCAGAACGGGTGTGGATGTGTCCACGCGGTTTCGCGAGCTGTATTCCCAACGGCCAGGGTGTTTTTCTAGAGAGCACGGACCCGGCCACTTCACTGGTTCAGCCATCATTGTGACTGAAGACCGCTCGCGTGTTCTGCTCACGCTGCACCGCAAGTTGAATAAGTGGCTGCAACTCGGAGGGCACGCCGACGGTGAATCCGATCTATGGAACGTGGCGTTTCGAGAAGCACAGGAAGAATCGGGCTTGCAGCAGCTCGCACCGGTGAGTTCCAGCATGTGGGGAGATTTAAGCAGCGATATGAACCGCCAGCTTTGGGATATCGACGTGCATGCTATTCCGGAACGCAAAGGGGATGTGGCGCACGAACACTACGATGCGCGCTTTGTCTTTATCGCCAAGGATGCCGGCGCCATTCAAATTTCAGACGAATCGCAGGCGTTGGAATGGTTTCCGATTGAGCGCGCGCTGGAGTTGAATACCGAAACGAGCATGCAGCGCTTGTTGCAAAAAATCCAGTGGTGGCGCCAGGCTGCGCCTTGAGTTGCGCTCACAACGACTCAAACTAAAAGAGGCAGCCCCCTACGGGAGCTGCCTCTTTTTTTTGGGGAGAAGAAAACTCTTATGCGGCTTTGCGAGCAGTCGCGCCCTTAATTTTTTCCGCTAACTGATCTTTAGTGAAAGGCTTGAGCAGGTATTCACTGACTCCCGCCTTCACCGCCACCGCGACTTGGTCTTTTTCAGATTCCGCAGTGAGAAGAATAAAAGGCAGCGCCTTGGTGCCATTGGTGCCGCGCACTTTGATGAGAAGATCGATGCCTTTCATCTTAGGCATGTTCCAATCGCTTAGAACCATCGCAACAGGTGCGTTAGTTTTTAAGGCGTCGGTGATTTTTGTGAAAGCGTCTTCACCATCGACTGCTTCCACGACGTTGGTGTAACCGAGCTCACTAAGGCTTTTCTTAATAAGCTTTCTCATCGTAGACATATCGTCGACAACTAGGACCTTCGCAGTTTGTGGCAACATTCCTTAGCTCCTTGAGATCAAAAAATTACGTTTCCAAAATCAATTCGAGTTGAAACGGTCCGACAGCGGTTTCAAAGGGAACAATAATGGGGCTCGCGGTGGTGAGATAACTCACTTTGATATTCTCGCCGTAGATAATCGCGGGTACACCGCGGTTTAAAACTTTTCCGTCCGTATTCGCAAAACCTCGGACCTTGGAAAAAATCACATTCACTAGCTCTTTTAAGCCGTCGTCCAAGCTGTGCTTGGCGTTGTCGAAATTGGACAGCATCTTGTCCATTATTCCTTGGTAAACCGCCTTCTGAAAACCCATGCAGACGGCGACATTGGCTCCGCGGGAGAACACGCTGAAGACTGCCGCAAAATCCTTGGGAAGATCGGGGCCTTCTCCACGCAAATAAGGATCGTTGTGAGTAACCTCTAAAGAGCAAAGCACTATGATGGTCTCAATCGTCGCTTGAATATACGGGCGCACGATTTGGAGGTCAGCCCTTCCAGACGACGCGGCAGCGACAGACATTTCATATCCTTTGGAACGATTGAGTGAAGATGGAGTTGAAGCTTGTCTTATTTTAACCGCTTGAGGGTCGTCTCACAATTGCCGTCTCATCGGATCTTCACTGCGCAGCGCGCATTTACCACTAGGCCTCGCCACGCGGGCTGGTTAGACTCTGTGCGGTACAGTCGATACAATGGTTTATGCCCATTACAACCGTACTAGCCATCGGAGAATTGGACCTCGTTCGGCCTCCCGATGTGCTCAAGACCACCGTGGGCTCCTGCATTGCTCTTGTGTTGTTTGATAAACGGCAAAAGCTCTTTGGCATGGCGCACATCATGCTGCCGACTAACGACAGACCGTTTGGCGCCCCAGCAGCTCTTAAGAAGGAAGACGCAGGTAAGTACGCCGATACCGCCATTATGGAACTGCTCAGGAGAATGGGAATTCCCCTACCCGGCGCCCATCGTTTGCAGGCGAAGCTAGCGGGTGGCGCCAATATGTTTGCAAGCGAATCTAAATCCACGGACTCGTTCCAGATAGGCGTTAAAAATCTGCAGGCCGTCACAGATATTCTGAACCACTTGAAAGTTCCGATCTTAGGCACAGACTACGGTGGGAGCCTGGCGCGGGAAGTCTGGATCGATACTAGCCAGTACAAAGTTTTTTCGAAGAAAATGGGCGAGCAAGCGGTCGAAATCTAATCACTGGTCTGTACTGATATAATTTGAGAATGGCTGGCAAACCTTTATTGGTATCGTTGTGCTTTGTACTCAGCTCCCCCGCGTTCGCCAAGCCGCCCCAAAGCAGCAAAAGCTGGATGCACTATTGCTTGACCCGGGTGAAGCAACTGGGTCGAGCGTCTAGAAGTCCCGTTGTACGCTCGATGCCTCTTGAAGACGCGAGGCAGTTTATGAATGAGTCTAGTCGCGGAACGAAAGTTCCTGGTGGCTACGAAATGCGGTTTTCAGGCTACTTCACGCTAACTAATGCCTTGGGCAAGCCCATCGAAGTGTACTTTGCCACTACTTTGCATCGGGGATCAGCGCGCGAGCCTGACCCGGTAGAGGTGGCCTTTCTAAGTACGGCCGTGGCCAGTCAAAAAAACAAGAATCCTACTGTACTTGTTGAACAGGGGGGTGGTGAGTCGCAGGACAACTTCATGCGCTTCATCACTGACAGAAAAAACTCTCTAGAACGCCCCATCGATGAGACTTATTTTCAAGGGGCCGAACTTGGCGTAGCCGCACGCCAAGCGATTTTACTGGGTCTGCCCGCTGTAAATATGGATCTAGAATTAAACTCAAAAGTCCTCCAGTACTTACTGCGGAGGTTGGGTCCGCTGGCTACTATGCAAGCAACTGCAAACACTCTGCATTCTCTTAACCTTGAGACGGCCGATGCAAAGAAAATCATGCTGGAACTTGCCGGGAGCTATGCTCCCAACCCAGAACTACTCAAGGTGATCGAAAGCGAATTTGATTCCTACTTCCAAAACCTTCGAGACGGTTTCGATTTCAAGTACCAAGAAAAGCGCCGCCTACTCAGCAATCGTAGCCGGGATCTATTCATGGCAGAACAAATTCGCCAGAGCGATGGGCCCGTTGTCGTCTTGACCCATACCATTCATATGATCGGGATTTTGCATCATCTCAAGCAATACACTGACGTCATCTCTATCGACCAAGTCCAACATTCCCCAGCTCTATATTTGCGCCAATTAGAAAGAGAGGGGGGACTCCAACAATTCATCGACCAGCCTGTGATAGGCCGAGTCACGCTCACCAGGCGTGCCGGCCGACAGACGCACGGTCCACTGATTCCAGGCTTCGGGAGTCGGTGGCAATCCCAGGAGATCGAACCAGAGCCGCCGCACGAGCGTCCGCGGTTCCGCTTCGGGGGCGAGCGTCAGCCCGTCCTTCTCTAACGGGGCGAGCACAT
>JALHPX010000066.1:8815-10939 GCA_022842225.1 bacterium | reverse complement strand
AAACCTGTTCCGATTAATCCGGCGTGAAATACTTTTCCGGGTTCGCCGTTGGCCGCCAGCCAGAATTTGGCTGCGCAGCCGATGTTCTTTCCAGCCGCTCCTAGAGTTTGATAAAATTCTGTACCGCGGGGATTTTCGCCGGAGTGAAAGACCTCGCCGGCCATCACCCGAGAAGCTAAAGTTTGCGGCGTAAAATAGGGATCAGGATCAGCATGAGAGTTCGCAGCCAAAAGAATCCCCGCCAAAGCCAAGCGCAGTAAGGTCATTGAACCCTCCCTTAAAAAGCCTCTCACCAATATGGCAGCCCTCGCAGAGCGTCAATCTTTAGGGATTTCTGTCGTCGTTGAGTGTATGCTCCGCGTGAAACAGTGAAACCGCATATCCTTGGAATCCTTTTTGCGCTGGCTTTAGGTTGGACAAACCCTTGCCAAGCTTTGAACTGCCGGGAGGCGCTTGCCCTCGTGGAGCACCACCTCGGCCTCCGATCTGACTTTTCCGACGAGTACCTCCACTACAAACGAACCATCCGAAGTTTTCCGCACTTGAAGCAGGAAGGATTGCATGGTGGCTACCGCATTCCCATTATGCGCATCGCCGAAGTATGGCCCTCAGATTATCAAGAAGGCCCCAACGCTCCTCAGGGCGATCCGCGTAATTTCATCACGGCGTTTGGATTGAATACGGCGCTGTTTTTTGGATTCTCACTTCTTAGCCCGCGAGACGCCGAGATTCCAGATTTCACAGAATTTATGGGTGCGCTTAGAAAAGTGAATGCGGAATTACTCCGCGTTGGCGCCGAGACCATCGGCATAAGCTATTACCCCTGTGTCGGAGAGGTGGGGCCCACTCGCTATATCTTTGAGTTCGTCCGCAATGGCGCCATCCCGCTTGCCCAACGAGAAGCCGCGCAGTTACATGATCTATCGTTTCATTCGATGTCGATCATTCTGCCAAACGATTTGATTGAGCATGCCCGCCGTCAAACTCGCATCGTCGAGGATTTCAGCAACTATCTGAAAAAAATTGCCGATGGTGAAATTGCAAACCCCACCAAACTATCTCTGGACGAAGTGAGCCACGCCATTCGAGTGGTGCAAATGCAGCGGCTGTATGAGTTGGATTCACTGACGGCTAACTTTGCCGTGGCCGCCTACTCTTTGGGTCAGCGATCGCTCGAGGCCTCGCACCAAATCATTAATAAATCCCTCCACTACCATATGCGCAATGGAGCCGCGGGTGTGCCGTTCTTACGCGGTTTTCTCGAGGATGCCGTAGATAAGGTAGATCCTGAGTTTTTCTCAACCTGGAAACGAGAGCGCTCCTTATGGTTCCTGCGGTGGCGATCGCGGGTAAGAAAATCGGAACTGCAGTATCTACTCAGTGGCGTCTCGGCCGCTTTTGAGCCCTATATCGAGCAACGTCCGCCCGAGGCAGACGATGCAATGGTGTTGGGTTCGACAGCCGATGGCATCTGCCAACAAATGCAATTAAAGCGCGGGAACATCGCCGATGCCGTTTCGCGCCTCTTACCTCTCTAGTCTTTAGAGATTTTTAGCGCTCTCAAGTGTTCACAACCGCTGACGCGCTATTGTGCCTTTTTCGTTTCTTTTTTTGAAACACTGTGTTTACTTCCGCGGCATGGATCTTTGGCTGACGGAAAACATGGATTATCGACGGTGGCTGTATTCCCAAATAGAGGAACGCCGGCGAAAAGTTCCATCGTATTCCCTGCGATCCTTTGCCACTAAAGTCGGCGTGTCGCCGGCATCCCTTTCGCAAGTCATGTCGGGTAAACGCAAGCTTTCGCGCAAGATGGCGAGCCAAATCGCCGGTAAACTTTGTCTGAGCCCTATTGAAACGCGGCGACTGATCCAGAGCACTTTCATGGAGCGGTTTAAAGATTATTCCGATTCGCCGACTCCAGCTGCTCCGGCGCCCACACCTGGGGTGGAATTGGAGATGGATGCGTTTCGCACCATTTCGGATTGGTATCACTACGCGATTCTAAATCTCGTCGAATTGCCGGAGGCCAAGCCAGATGCGGCATGGTTTGCGCGCAGACTGGGGATTTCTCTGCTCGAAGCACACCAGGCACTCCAGCGCCTAAAGCGGTTGGGATTAGTG
>JALHPX010000066.1:0-8805 GCA_022842225.1 bacterium | reverse complement strand
GAGCCTATCCACTCCCGCTGGTGTGTCGGACGCAGCGATTCGCAAATATCACTACCAGAACTTGGCCAAGGCAGAAGAGTCGTTGGATAAGGATTCTGTCGACGAGAGAGACTTCGGAGCGATTACGCTGGCGATTGATCCCGAGCAGCTGCCGGAGGCTAGAAAGCTGATTGCAAAATTTAGGAAGCAGATTGCTTCCGTATTAGCGGGACCCAAGAAGAAGCGCGTCTACACGTTTGTGACTCAGTTGTTTCCAGTCGACCGGAAATGAGAAACCCAGTCCATCACCGCGCGCACTGTCTGCTCTCTTAACTTGGGCAGCGGCACACCATAATCTGCGGTAAACGAATAACTCAGAGTTCCCATCAGGAGCGCTTGTATCGAGCGTGCGAGCTTCTGCGTTGTCGAAGGCGAAAGATCGCTTAGTTGTTCGACGACAGCGCGGATCCGCTGCTCGCCCATCTTTTGAATCGCAGTCTGCAATTCTTGGTACTTGGAGTCATAGGTCGCCAAGTATTGAAACATCAGCATGACAGACGCGTGCTTGGGATTTTTCTCCAACCAGATGAAGGGCCCTTCGACGACACCGCGCAAACGATCTTCGGGAGTTTGGTACTTCTCGACACTGGAGACGGTATATTCTTGGCCGGTGGCCACCACAAAGCGAATGGCGGTACGAATCAGCTCATCACGATTTGGAAAAAAATACGCGACGTGTGTGCGGGTCATCTTGATTCTTTTACCAACGGTATCGAAGCTCGTTTTGTCTAAGCCTTCGGTGGCCAGGCAATCGATAAAGGCTTGGACGATAGCCAAACGGCGCTTTTCACCGCGGCCGGGCCGCAGTCCAAAAATCTGAAAATAGAGCGATGGGGAGACTTCATTGGCCATGGGCAAGCGGTCTCATACCCCAAAACGAGGGGCCGCCGCAATGGCCCTAGCTGGGCTCGGCTGCAAGTGTTTGTGTTCCAAAGACAAAACGCCTGGAAATCCTTGCCCCTGGCGGTTCTTGACACCTCATATAATCGTAGTTAGACATCAACCTGTACGAACTTATACAACTGTCTTAGTTGGCGATGCGCCAGTGGCGGAGCGCTGAGATGGAAGTTCTGGAGGGGTTGAATGAACCCAGAGAATACGATCGCGGACGAAGTCGGAAATGGTTAAGTAGTGAAATCCTCATCCGGATTCGCGAGGACGCGAATCCGGACAAGGTTAAGTGGTGGGTCAGGGGACTACGTTAGATTGAAACCAGATATTGACGATGGGACGCGTGACCACTTCGCCATCGACCAAACGAGAGAACTCGGAATACTCCCGGAACAAATTGTAGTGACTGTCGCGACTTTGATTATCGGTCTTGTAAGCAAGATCAATCTGAATCACGCCGCGCGCTTCTAACTTTAGCAATTCATTATCCGGTTGGGTTCTACCGTCCATGTTCGAATCGATCCACAGGCGCAACCTGCTCCACTCGGCGTCGCGCTTGTCGATGATATCGTCGTTGTTGGTGTCGAGTTGCTTGAGAACTACAAAACCATTTTCTTGGCCAGGATTGCGGCTGGTCATGCCAAACAACTCAGAACCGTTGTCGATGACTCCGTTACCATTGCGATCTAGCACCAGAAACGCATCATCTTTGCCCGATGGCCAGCCCGTAAACTCAGGCACGCCGTCTGCGTCAACATCGAAGCGAATCAGCTTAGAAGGGCCCACAAGACGAATTTTATCGCCGTCTAGATCCAGAATAAGAGGATCCTTCGAACGAACAACTGGCGGCACCGGTGGTGGCGGCTGGGGCTTCAACTGCTCGTAGGCATCTCTGTCGACGAGGCTGACCCAGGTGCCACGGCCCTTGGATTGCCAAAGGGTGCGCATCTTCGTGCCGTCTGGATCTTCCAGCTCCCGCACTTCACCATCTGGAGCCGCGGGGAGAGACTTGGTATCGCTGCTCACCTGGGCACGGTGTGTCCCACGGTCGGTTACATAAAAAGTTCGTTTAGAGGACGGCGATTGAAACAGTTTGCCATCGGGAACATCTGTTTCATCCTCATCGCCATCGTCAGCAGCCAAAGTGATTTGGTCCGCGAAAATCCCGGCAAACACTTCTTTGGAATCGCTTGCGCGCTCCACGAAGTCCGACGGCCGCACTACAATCTTTTTTTCTTCTGCCGCAGCCATTCCGGAAAGAACGGCGCCAGCAACTAACAGACTCTTTAGGACCATAAGCCCTCCTCGTAAATTTAACTGACGGTATGAACCTAGAGAGCGGGCGTCAAAGAAGTGAGGAGTTTTCGTTTCATCAAACGCAAACAAGAGGGCTTTACTTCAGATCGTCTTTTAACGACGAGGGCTTAGCATCTTTTGAGGACGCCGCACTGCTGCTGCCACCTAGAACCGCTCTAAGCGATCGAGACAGCGGCACTGTCTTCGGCGCCAATGGATCGGCAGGAACTTCCCTGGGCTTTTCGACGGGAACAACGGGTTCTTTCGCTCCGGCGATTTCGTTGTCGCCAAATTCTTTGTCAGGTAGGCGCATACGCGCCTTATCATCCTCGTCTTCGCCGGCCGCAGAGTCCGTGGTTTCGCCACTTGGGCTGGGAAACATCATGAAGTCTGTGAAATCGAGTGGCTTGAAGGGGCCAGGGAGCTGCATCTTGGCGTTGGCAAGAAAGGCGACCATTTCTTCCGCGTGCACCGCCATGTAAAGAGCGCCCAGCCCTGACCACTTGGGACTTACCTTTCCCAAATCAATGGTTCCAGTAAGCACTCCGACCACACCCTCGTCCGATAGCAGAGGAGAGCCTGACTCGCCCTTAATGTCGGCTATTCCGCCTAGTTTTTCGCTGAGGATGTAACCAATGAGGGCTTCATCTCCTGCACGGTAGTTGTAAGAGAGCACCTTATTGGTGCCGCTGAATTTTCCAGAGCCGTTTGGGTTCCAAGCAGCAGACAACACAGGCGCTCCGGGCCCTATCGGCTCCAGCGCCAGTGGTAAGACTCCATCGGCCGTACCCGACGGAAATAGGACAAACGCTAGGTCAGCGCTCAGCAGCAGATTCTTTTTTGTCGTCGTACTCGTAATTCCATCGGGGCGCAGGAAACCAATGGCTCGGGTACCTGTCTTTCCGCCCGTCGATAAAACGATCACAGACTGAGGATCCGCATTCGCAACACAATGCCGTGCGGTTAGCATGACGTCGTTCTCACCCTTCTCAGAGAGAATAAAAGTTCCGTTGCACCGACTGCCATTTGCGCGGAAGGACGCAATGGCCGGCAGCCCCGATTCGGGAATGCCGTTGCGATAGGCAAACGCCGAATGGGCGACGGCAAAGAGTATCAGCAGCAGTAATAGTCGGTAGATCACTTCAAGCTTTCTGATTCCGCAGAAGGTTTGGAACGGTCGGTTACCGGCATAACCTGTGCCGACTTAGGCGAAGACGCCTTTTGGTCCACATTTACGGCCACGCGAAAGAATGCTTTCGGCTCGCCCTTAGGTCCAACTTCTTGGAGATAGAGAAAATTTCGTTCGCTCTTTAAGAGAACTTCTTCGGTGCGTTCGTTGGGAAGCTCTACATCGATGTACCACTCCCGCGTGGCAACGCCGTCTTTTTCCTTGTTCTCATAACGGCAGGCGGTCGACTCCAAGCTCTGTTCGTCGATAATGCACTCATACTTGGCAGCAGAACCCACGCGCGGCTTCACGGCGGGAATCATCATCTGCGAGATGAATTCTGCAAGGCTCATTCGGAACGTGGATACCGTGCTTCTTTTTCTTACAATTTGCTTCGTCGGGATTTCAAGCGACGAGCGAACTGCCGCTGTTTTGAGTTTAGAAGCCTCGGGCTGAATCACAGGTAGAACTACTTTTCCGCGGTCTTGCGCGTGGCTCACCACTAAGTACCAGCCGCGAACCATCGATGCCACACCGCCGGCTCGTTCAGATGCTTCCTCTCCGGCAGGAGAGGTAGGAACGATTTCAAAAGAAAGCGGAATCGACTCGTAGTGGCTGGCGAAGAGCGCTTTGCCTGCCTCTGGATCGCCGGTCACGCCCTTTCGCAATTCGGCGACGCGCTTTTCTATCGCTTCTCTGGAGCCAATCTCGAGGACGTAGCTATTTTGGGCAATAGCTAGATGCTCCGGCTTAAGCGGATCGGGGGCCCCTTCCATTGGCGTGGGGGCGTTGAGAAAAATATACTTCTTGTAAGTCTTCTCCAGATTTTTGGCGCTTGGGATGTCCAACTCTGTCAGAAAAGTTTGTTCCAGCGTGGGCATCACGGCGGTACCGGGTAGCCCGCGCACTGCCGTCACGAGATCTTTTGTCGCGACTCGAAATTGGAATGCGTCTTTCGTCCCGGTAAAGAGTACGGGGATAGCGGTGTCCGAGAAAGTCGCCTCGCTCAAGCTGAAGTAAGCGCCTTTTCTCCAGCCGCCTCCGCCCTGACCTACGGCCACTTTTTTGTGCATCCAGAATAGGGAATCGGGGTAGTAGGCTTCGATCACACCGTGGTTCACCCTGCTCATTTCTGCACTGGTCAGCAATACGCTCGCGCGCTCTCTTTCAAAATCGCCAAAAGCGGTCAACGCCAACATCGACGCTAAGGTTGCAATACTCGTATTCATTTTTTTCCTTCTTTCACGGTCAATTCTTCACGGTCTTCTTCATCCAACACACGCATCTGCAAATCTCTCGGCGGGAAGAACGACGGCGAGAACGGGGATTTTTTGCCAAACCAAACAATCTGACGGGACTGAGGATAAGACAGCAGCAGGCCTGTTTCGGCCACAGATACGCCCTCAATTCCGTCGACTAATTCCTGCGGCAGATCGACGCGCGTAAAAGACTGGGAATCCGGATTATAGTATGCCAGCGCGTTCCACTCATTTTGGTATTCGGTACGCGCATGCACCAGCACACCCTTGCCTACGGGTGCCACACGCGCGGAACGCATCATCCATGCACCATCGCCCTGTGCTGGCAGAAAATTCCAGACACCCGCTTCTGTATAAGGAGAATCGCCTCCGAGCATTTGGGGTTCCTCGCTCGACACCATGGGCACCACTGCAATCCGATCGGGGTGATCGGCGGTTTCGCCCTGAACGGGAATATAGAGCTGTTGCTTATCGTCGGTAGCAAACGAAGTGGCTTCTAGCGATTTTGCACTGAGCTGAATCTTTCGCACCGAACTAGTGCCTGTTTTTTTGCCGGCAGTTTGATATTGAAACAAAATCAGATCGGCACCCTCGGGTTGAGAAAAGACAAGGCTGATGGTGCCGGGCAAAGCCAAGGAGAAAAGGCGAATCTCGGGTTCTTTACTGAGCCAGGGAACGCCGGTTGCCTGCTGCATTTGGTGGCGACGCCAGTTCAGCGCGGCCGACCACTGTGATTGGCCTTCCATCGCGGATTTCATCTCGGAGTTGTCCCACTGGAGCAACTCGCGTTTGCCCTTGTTGGGATCTCGCTTTACCAATGCATAGAGCCGCTCACCGTCGGTCTGGATCGATTCAACGCACGCCACGTCAGAAATTTGTTGCTCCTGGCGTTTCCCTCCGCCCACGTTGAACGCATAGAGACCGCGACCACTGCAAGTTCCTTTGGTATAGGCGGCCGAGTAAAAGAGAATCCGCCCGACGAGAGTGCCCATCACCGGTTGTACCGACGAGCCGAAGAGCAGCGGGACCGCTACTCGCGGAGCCGTAAGGGCCATTCCCAGCGGCTCTGTTGCGGGGGACTCTGCTCGTGCGGACGAGACGAATCCCACCGCTACTAGAATGACCAGTATGAAACGCGACATATTCATTAAGGCGACCTTTGAAAGAGACCTGCTTCCTGAGATTTTGCTTCTTTGGTCTCGACGATATCGATGACGCTGGCGTCTTTTTCCAGTTCAAGCGTAAAGGTTTCTTTTTCCTTTTCTAGATTGACGAGGAAAGCGCCTGTTTCGTCGAGCCATACCCTTCGATAGACTCCGCCTGTCAATTCGGGCTGGTGGACGAGCGTGAGGTTGCCGTCATGAAAAGCAAAGAGCGTCGTAACAGACGACTCAATAGCTGCTTCGGGTTGAGCATTCGAAGCGTCTGTTAAGGCCCGCTCCGCGGAAATTTGGCGAACGCCCTTTGCTAACAGGATCAAAGCTCCTTCGCTTGCTACGGCATCGTGAATGCCGCCTTCATCAAAAGTAGCAAGCAACGTGCGCTCACCCGCTTCATTCAAGGAATACAGCGAGTGCTTTTCATTGAGCTCGTAGCCCAGGAAATACTTGCCTGCCGCTGATTTGGGCAATGCCACAGCGAGCGGATAGCGCGCTTCTTCGGCGTTAGCTTTATCGACCACAGATCCGAAGTTATTGCGCCTTTCAGCTTCAATGCTGTCCGCAGCAGCGAGCGAGTCTGCCAATAGCTGCTCTTGTACCTTAAGATCGGCTTTTGCTTTCTCAAAAACCGGAATGATGCGCACATCGCTCACGTTCTGGCGGTATTCCTTCACAAAGCTCTCAAAGAATCCGGCGAACGCTTCCTTCTGTTTGGCACGGAACAACTCAATTTTCTCAGAACGGCCCGACTCGTAGGCGGTGCGTAGAGTAGACTCTTGGGCAAGGACCTTTTCGATCGCAAGACGCACAGGCTTATGGACGAGTGCGGCCACCTGCTGCTTGGTGGACTCTTTCCACTTTGCCAGAACGTCCGCGCGGTCCCCAAGAAGTGCATCCGCCTTAGCGTTCATTTGCTGGCTGATGCTATCTAACTCCTTTTGCTTCGCGACTCGGTAATCCCGAATGCCACTCTCAGACTGAATCAGCTTTTCGATAGGCGTGTACTCGGCCTGACGTTTCTTTTCTGAATTGAGAAAAGCTGTGAGGGTGCTAAAGGCAGCGGACTTGCGTCCCTCCTCAGATTTCAAGGTCTCAGCTTCGGTCGTCTTGGCGTCTTTGATGACTTGCTTCTCGCGGTACTCTTTGGCGTAAGCGTCGTAGATCTTTTGGTAGGCGGCTAACCGACGCTCCGCTTCTGCCTCAATATCTGCTTCGAGAACGGGGATGAACTTCTTCCGTTTTTCAAGTTCTGCTTCATGAGCTTTCTGGGCAAGTTCGCGAATATACTTGTCATCGACTTTGGCGATAAGGGCCGTTTCTGCTGTCGACCAGCGATTCATCTCCGCGGAGAACGCGGCCACGGTGTCTTTCATCCGTTCGGCTTTCCACGTTGCAACCGCCGCATCCGTGCCCTTTTTCCAGTTCGCAAGAGTGGTGCTGAGATAGCTATGAACAGTACGTTCTTTGGTGAGCAACGAAGGCAGCGGGTAATCCGTCCGGTCCTTCTTTTCGGTGGAAAGCACGGCGTCTAGCTTCTTCGCAAAATCAGATTGGTCGGATTCTTTGAGTGCCTCGGCCCAGGCTTTTTCTACCTCTGTCATCGACTTTCCAGAAGCACGCAAGCTGACTACATTGGCCGCGGCTTCTTCCACTACTTTCTTCCGACGGGCATATTCTTCGGTGAACAGGGCGGTGGCGCTATCAACAGCGCCCATAGCGTCGTCTCGTTTTTCGTCGATAGAGGGAGCAAGAGCGGTTCGGATTTGCTCTGGCTCATTTGCTAAGCTCTTGATCAAACCAGCATGCCAAGTCTCAATCTCCGCATTGCGTTGCGCGAGGATTTCGCCTTGCGTCTTGTGCCAGGCATCCAGTGAGTCTCTTTTCTCCTTGGTCTTGTTCGCAAGCGTTTCGGCATAGCGATCTTTGATCGTCAGAAACTCTTTAAGCGCCTCCCGAACTTTTTCATCTGTGAAGTCGACGGTGCCTTTCGTTACCGTCCCGGCCTTAAGCCTCGCCGGGAAATCTAAAGTGTAGAGAAACCCGTCTTTCTCTAAAGTGACTTCGATTTTTACTTCCTTCACTGGTTTAGGATTCGGCTCAGACCAACTCATATCGATTTTGCCGTCGTATTGAGACACGGAACTGCCGTTAAACTTTACCTGCGAGCCCTGTGGGACGGTGAGTTTGAGTCGCGCGCTGGCGGTGTACTCCTGGTATTCTTGTACCTCCGCTTGGATAACCTCTGGCCGCGAGGGTCGTACTGTCGACGAATTCGGGGCGAGTCTCCAGGCCTGGCCGTACTCGTCGACATAAATGTTTTCCTGGCCGCTGCTGAATGCAGGGGACCCCACAATTACATCTCCGCCACCATAGAACTCCTGACGAGAGGGGTATTCCTGAGGAGACTGCACATATCTCGGGGCTGACTGCGAATAAGACGGACGGTAGGAGCTCCCACCGTAGGAACTCGAACCGCTGTAAGAGCCGCCATAAGAGTTGGCGTTCTGGCGGTCCCGATAAGCCTGCGCTGCCATACGCGCGTTTTCTGCGGAGATTTCTTGGCGCTGTCGATAGGCCTCGGCGGCAATGCGCGCGTTTTGTGCGGAGATTTCCTGTCGCTGTCGATAGGCCTCGGCTGCGATGCGCGCATTCTGCGCGGAGACTTCCTGCCGCTGTCGATAGGCATCGGCTGCGATGCGTGCATTCTGCGCAGCCTGCTCCTGCCTTGCCCGATACGCGCGGTCGTCATACTCCGCAGACGCACTACTCGACGCTAAGATGAGAAAAGTGAAAACGACTGTTTTAGAGGTAAATAGCTTCATGGTTTTTCCTTTATTTCGATTCCACAAATCCAGCGTCTACGTCTGGGCTTGGATTAGAGGCGACATCTTCCACATAAAAATCGCCGCCGTCGGCGTTGACGGTGTTGAGATACGACGAGAACGAATTGGTTCCATCGGACAACCAAATGCGGAAACCCGGTGGCTCTGGC
>JALHPX010000065.1 GCA_022842225.1 bacterium | reverse complement strand
CCATGCCCGAAAGAGCAGGAACAAACAAAACTCCGCCCGCATCCGGAACCGATTCCGCTAAGCGCTCGACTTCCGACGATTTCCCAAAGAGCTCTAAGCCATCGCGCAACCACTGCACGGCTGCTCCGGCGATAAAAGCACTGCCCTCTAGCGCGTAAGTTGGCTTCTTGCCGAGTTGCCAAGCGACGGTCGTCAGCATCTGTGACTTAGAGAACACCGGCTTATCGCCCGTATTCAAAACCGCAAAAGCGCCCGTGCCGTAAGTGCACTTAGCGCTACCTTTTTCAAAACATGCCTGACCAAAGAGAGCGGATTGTTGATCGCCGATCATTCCGGACACCGGAGTGCCATCGGGAATATCTAAAAACCCTTTGGTCCGACCGTATTCGACGGCAGACGGGAAGATCTCGGGCAGCATTTCGGCCGGGATGCCAAAGAGCTTGCGCAAATCTTCGTCCCACTTACATTTTTTCAAATCCATCAAAAGTGTGCGGCTCGCGTTGGTAACGTCCGTACGGTGCTCACCGGTGAGCCGATACAGCAGGTACGACTCAATCGTTCCAAAGAGGACCTGGCCCTTTTTGGCCCGCGCCAAAGCCCCTGGGGTGTTCTTCAACATCCATTGCAGCTTGGTGGCCGAGAAATAAGGGTCTAAGACCAGGCCCGTTTTCATTTGGACTTTTTTAGACAGCCCCTTTTTACGCAGCTTTTCACATTCCGCCGCGGTCCGGCGATCTTGCCAGACAATCGCCTTCCGCAATGGCTGAGCTTGTTCGCCACGTTCCCAGAGACAAGTTGTCTCGCGCTGGTTAGTGATGCCGATGGCGGCAATAGAGCTTGAGCTCACTTTTGCACCTTGAAGTGCGGTTTTCACCGCTTTCAGCACAGAGTCCCAAATTTGATTTAAATCGTGCTCGACCCAACCTGGCTGGGGAAAATACTGCGGAAAATCAACGGTCGATTTACCAAGAATTCTTAAATCTTCGTCAAAAAGTAGCGCGGTCGTACCCGTAGTACCCTGATCGATTGCCAATACATATTTCTGCATAGAGCCCCCTCAAAAAACCTTTGTGGTTCACCATCCAAATCCAAAGTCGTCCGACTATAGACGCCCCTCTAGGCTGCCTTTACAATGATAGATATGAACCACAAAGGCCCGGGCAGTCTAAAGCGATTCAAAAACAACACGCAAGGCCTGATCGAGTTTGCCACTCTCATTGAGCAATCTGACCCCAAAAGCCGAGAAATGATTTTAAAGTCGGCTACCGAAGAGGACGCCAGGTGGGTGGAGCGCGCCATGCGCAAGGTCGTTTTCTTTGAAGAATTAGGTTTGCTCGACGAAACCATTCTTGCGGAAATTCTCTCCAAAGTGACTCCAAAAGTGATGGCCTATGCGATGCGCGGTTGCTCTGCGGAATTGCGCGAGCAATTGAGCAAGCAATTGGGTTATCGCGAACGCAAGACGATGCAAGAGGAAGACAATACGATTTCAAAAGATCTCTCCGAGAGCTTTATCCTAGGTGCTCGTCGACAGATTCTAAAAATGGCGCGTTCTTTAGAAGCCCAAAACAAATTTTCCTTCGAATTGACAGACTGCCCTCGCTTCCACCAAAAGGTAAAAAAGACAGGGTAGTTATTTGCCGAGATTCCGCGTTTCCAAAGAAGTCCTCGACCGCGCCTATCAGCTTTTTCACAAAGAGTTTTATCGGGACCACGATCCCGTGGGGCTTGTGCACCGCTATCGCGATCCGCGGGATCAGGAAGTCGTTGGACTCGTCACCGCTTTACTTTCTTACGGCAACGTAAAATCGATTCGCGCGAGCGCCGAGAAAATCCTGGTCGCCCTGGGTCCCGCCCCCGCTGAGAAAATCCACTCCCATCACTGGCCTACGCAGTTGAACGAGTTTTATCACCGCTTCAATCGCGGCAGCGATCTCCAGGTGCTGTTTTATTGGATGGGAAAAGTTCTGCAGAACCATGGTTCGCTCGAAGCCGGCTTCCGAGCTGCCAGCCCGGAGACAGCTCCGATGCGAGAGCGGATTTCGGCATTTGTTCGCCTGCTTTCCCAGACGCCCTTGCCCGATGACTTGGCAGTTGTCCGGCAGGGCCGTGCCCGAAACCTCAAATACCTGTTCTCAGATCCCGAAGATGGGGCGGCCTGCAAACGCCTCAATATGTACCTGCGTTGGATGATTCGCCCGGCAGATGGCATTGATCTAGGGACGTGGCAGGGAGTTTCGCCCAGCCACCTGGTGCTGCCGGTCGACACGCATGTCCTTAAAACTCTTCGCAAATTAAGTTGGACCCGGTCTAAAACAGCTACTTGGAAGGTGGCGGAATTAGCGACGGAGAAGCTTCGGCAATACTGTCCCGAAGACCCTATTCGCTACGACTTCTCACTCTGCCACCTGTCCATGCATGGACAAGATATCGCCGCAATTTGAACGACTCGTGCTAGAAGGACTCCATCATGCGTAAATGGAACGATGATCCCTACACAAAAAAAGCCCGCGCCGAAGATTACGAGGCTAGATCCGTCTATAAACTCGAGGAAATTGATAAGCGCGAAGGCGTGATGCGCGGAGCACGCAATATTTTAGATCTCGGTGCCGCGCCCGGATCGTGGACGCAATACTGCTTGCGCAACATCAAATCCGCCAATATCTGGGCGATTGATCTGAGTCCGCTCAATGTTACCGACGAGCGATTGAAGTTCGTACAGGCGTCGATTTACGACTTCGATATTCCCAAATGGGTAGGCGATTTAAGAATGGATGTCGTCTTGAGCGACATGGCTCCAAAAACCACGGGCATTCACGAAGCAGATGTTGCGGGTTCTCTGGAGTTGGCGTTGAAGGCTTTTCAAGCGGCGTCGAGTTGCCTCAAAGAAAACGGCAATTTTGTCGTCAAAGTTTTTATGGGCGATGGCTTTGAAGGGTACCGCGATTTTGTCAAAACGCGGTTCTCGCAGGTGCGCTTGCTGCGACCAGACAGCACACGCAAACATAGCCGCGAAATTTTTCTCATCGGTAAAGGCTTCTTACCGAATTCCAAGGCGACTTTTTAAGGTCTTTTCAGGCGATATAACTCGTGCACCGCTCCGGCGTGTTCTAACTGGCAATCAAAAGTGAAGCCCAATTTATCGACGATGCCTTTTGATCCACGATTCTGAGCAACAAAGCAGCCGTAGATTTGTGGGTACTTCAGAACGTTGAACCCGTATTCCAAAACTTTACGGGAGGCTTCCAAGGCGAAACCCTGATACCAGAATTTCATGCGGTAGCGATTGGACAGCTCCACTTCAGGCTTGCCGTGGATCATCCAGGGATCCAGTCCGCAAGTGCCGACGATTTCTCCCGTTTCTCTCAAGAAAACGGCGAACTTCCCGATGCCGTCCTTTTGAAATAATTCCACCGCAGCTTGTAGTCGAGTGAGGGCCTCGGATTCATCGCGGACGTAAAACAATCCGGGCGGTGAAAACTGGTGATAGCCCAAGTCTTCCGCAATCTGCATGTAGGGCTTCACGTCGTCTATTCGCCAGGGCCGAATCAGCAACCGCTCAGAAAGAATTTCAAAGGGCTTGTGCACGGCAGGGTGATAGCACGAATTTCGGGAAATTAGGAAACAGCTCGAAGTTCTAGAGCTTTAGCGCGGAAATCACTTAGAATTTTCGCTGTAGCTCCCCACACCAGCTCGCCGTCGGCATAGATACCTTCGCTTTTTACGTCGATACCATCCACGCGTACGCGCACAGTCTGTAGACCTTTTTCCATCAGCTCCTGTACGGGAAGAAAAATCACTCTCTCCACCTCGTCGGTGCTCAAACGAAAAGGGTAGGGCAGCATTAGCGTCGCGACCCATGGAAAAATACGAACCCTGCCGATTGTATCGACGGGCGGGAGCACTCCCATCACTTGTGGATGCTCGGGATGAATTCCAATTTCTTCCTCGGATTCGCGTAGCGCCGTGTGCAACAACGTGGCATCGTGCGCTTCTTGAATTCCCCCAGGAAAACTCACTTGGCCTTTATGGGTTTGAACGAACTGTGTGCGCTTGGTGAGAACGATCTGCCAGATGCCGTCTTTTTCGCCGAGACACATCAAAACAGAGGAAATACGAGCCGACTCGCTCGTGGGCACCGAGTGCGTTTTTCCGAGTGAATCTTTGAGGCGATGAATCCAGTCCACGAGTTCCATCCTATCCGCAATTGAACTCGAAGGCCATCGACTGCACGCAAACGATAACGTTCTTGGAACCAACACGGAGTGACATCTTTTCGTTTTCGTTAAAATGTCGTTGAAGCCCGCTAACGCGCCCGGGGCCTGGCAAAGCGAGCGGCCGTTGACGGATTCTCCATTTGGGGAAAGGTTTTCGGTCCCTTCGAAAAGGTTGGGATGGTGTGGCGGAGGAAGAAAATTGACAGTGTTTTTTTAGTTAATTATTTTCGAGGTTAGTGGAGAGATTGGGGCTCGGCAGAGAGTTTCTGGCACCAAGACGTCACGTCGCTCAAAGTGACCGTGACAAGGGGTGCCGACACTAACCCACACTTACTCGGCTCGAAACGAAAGTTTAGGAACCAATCAGTTTCTGATGGGGACCGTGGTTTTACTGCGGGCGCATTTGGCGCCGGCAGAACGATGGCCCGTCTCTAAAATTCCTCTTTGAGGGAGTTAGAGGCGTTAAGCCTTTTTAAGTTAGGCGAGGAAACATGCAAGTCGTCAAGAGAGACGGAAGGCGTGAAGACGTAAAGATTGAGAAGATTTTAACCGCGGTAAACCGCGCGTGCAGAGGCGTTCAAGGCGTGGAGTCGCTTGAGATTGCCAAGCGCACCATCAACGGCCTGCACGAGGGTAGCACGACGCAGGAGCTGGATAATCTTTCAATCAGCACGGCCGTGATGTTGATGGCCGACGAGCCTAATTACTCCAAAGTCGCCGCACGCATGTTGTCGGAAAGCCTGCACAAGGAAGTCGGCCGCGACATGGCGTTCCGGGACTATATCAAAAAGGCCGCCGAACTCGGAGTCGTAGCCGATTCCGTCTTGGGCTTGGCCAATCAGGATGTGGAGACCATCGAATACGCGATTCGCCATGAGCGCGATGATCTATTTGAGTATTTTGGTCTAAAGACCGTGATGGACCGCTATTTGTTGCGCCATCCCACTACGCGTAAATTAATAGAGCGCCCTCAGTGGATGTTCATGCGCGTTGCGCTTGGCCTAGCGAATAACATCCGCGAGGCAATCGATTTCTACGACATCGTGAGCCAGTTCTTCTACATGCCGGCAACGCCCACGCTCTTTAACTCGGGCACGCGGCACCCTCAGATGAGCAGCTGCTACTTACTGACCATTGCAGACGACAGCTTAGAAGGGATCTACAAGTCCATCGCCGATTGCGCGAAACTTTCTAAATGGTCGGGCGGATTGGGCATCGACTGGACGAGTGTTCGCTCTTCTGGCGCCTTGATCAAGGGAACCAACGGCCTTTCAAACGGCATCATCCCGTTCTTAAAGCTGTTTGATTCCTCGGTCCACGCGGTGAACCAAGGCGGCAAGCGCAAAGGCGCTGCGGCTGTTTACCTAGAGCCTTGGCACGCCGACATCGAAGCCTTCTTGGAATTGCGCAACAACACGGGCTCGGAAGAGCGCCGCACGCACAATCTCAATTTAGCGCTTTGGATCCCCGATCTCTTCATGAAGAGAGTAGAAACGGACCAAAACTGGAGCCTATTCTCTCCGAGTGAAGTGCCTAAGTTGCTCTCCACGTATGGAGAAGAATTCGAAAAGATTTATGCGGAATATGAAGCCGAAGGAAAAGCGCGCAAGCAAATCTCCGCGCGCGTGCTGTATTCGCGCATGATGCAAACCTTGGGTGAAACGGGCAATGGTTGGATCTGCTTTAAGGATAAGGCCAACCTGCGTTCTTCGCAGACCGCTGAGCCGGGAAATGTGATCCATAGCTCCAATCTCTGCACGGAGATCTTAGAAGTCACAAACGGAGAGGAAGTCTCTGTTTGTAACTTAGGCAGCTTGAACCTGGGTTCTTTCGTTCAAGAAGGAAAGTTCGATTTCGAAAAACTCAAGCAAGTGGTCGATACCGCGGTAACGTTCTTGGATCGAGTGATCGATATCAATTACTACCCAATTGGCGAAGCAAAGCGCTCGAATAGCAAATGGAGACCGATTGGCCTTGGCTTGATGGGTCTACAGGATGCGCTCTTCAAAATGAAGTTGGCTTTTGATTCTCCGGAAGCCGTGAAGATGTCTTCGCGCATTTCCGAAGAAATCTACTATCAATCGATTCAAACCAGCATGCGCCTTGCTCGCGAATTTGGTTCGTTTCCAGCGTTTAATGAATCCCGTTACCGCGACGGCAAGTTGCAAGTGCAATTGGCAAAAGAAGCCGGCGGCTTGATGCCAGAATTGAACCACGACTGGGACGATCTCGCGTGGCAGGTGAAGAACAATGGCTTGCGCAATAGCTTGCTCATCGCCATCGCCCCCACCGCGACCATTGCGTCGATATCGGGTTGCTACGAGGCTATTGAGCCGCAAATCTCAAATTTCTTCAAACGGGAAACCTTGAGCGGTGAGTTCCTCAATATCAATCGCTATCTGATTCAAGATCTCAAGCGATTGGGACTCTGGAATTCGGACATGCGCAATAAGATCATCGCGGCCGAAGGGAGCATTCAATCGATTGCCGAAATCCCATCGGAAATCAAAGTGCTCTACAAAACGGTTTGGGAAATCTCTCAAAAAACTTTGATTGAAATGGCAGCCTTGCGATCGACATTTATTTGTCAGTCGCAATCGTTGAATCTTTTCCTTGAAGACCCAACAATTGGTAAACTGTCTTCAATGTATATGTACGCCTGGAAGCAGGGCGTAAAAACCACTTACTACCTGCGTTCGCGCGCGAAGACGGCCATCCAGAAGACAACCGTGGCGGCCCCACAGAACAACACCGTGGCGGCGGCACCCACGATGACGGAAGCCGAGCAAGAAGCAGTCATAGCTTGCTCGCTCGAAAATCCGGAGTCGTGTGAGGCTTGCCAGTAAATACAAAGAGCGTAGACAGAGACAGCCCCTTAAAGGAGACAACATGATTCTCAGCCCTGATTTAGATTTAAACTTACGCCCGATGAAGTACCCACAGTTCTTCGGACTGTATAAGGACTCCATCAAAAACATCTGGACGACAGACGAGCTAGATTTCTCGATGGACTATGAGCACCTGCGGGACAAACTCGACCCGCGCGAGGCGCATCTCATTAAGCGGCTCGTCGCTTTCTTCGCCACCGCAGATAATATTGTGGCGCACAACCTCGTGCTCAATTTCTACAAACACATCAACAGCCCTGAATACCGCATGTTCTTGGGCAAGCAGTTGTTTGATGAAATGCTGCACGTCGAGACATATCTCCTTTTAGTCGATAACTATCTTCCCGACCCTGTCGAGAAGGCCGAAGCGTTTGATGCTTACCGTTCGGTTCCTTCTGTGAAACTCAAAGCCGATTTCTGCTTTAAGTACATGGACGGCATCAACGACATTGATCGCGTCGATACAGACCAGAAGCGCCGTCAGTTCGTTGAGAACTTGATCTGCTTCGCAGCGTGTGTGGAAGGCCTGTTCTTCTTCGGCTCTTTTGCCTACGTCTATTTCTTGCGGAACAAAGGCTTGCTCCCAGGATTAGCCACGGCGACGAACTGGGTGTTCCGCGACGAAACGCTCCACATCCAAGGCGCCATGATGGCCCTAGCCTCTATTCGCCAAGAATACCCACAACTCTTCGACGAAGATCTCCACCAGCGCGTGCTGAAGATGATCGACGAAGCGCTGGTTGTAGAAATGGAATTCTGCAAAGACGCATTGAATTTGGGCATGAGCGGAATGTCGCCGCTCCTGATGCGCCAGTACCTAGAGTACTGTGCGGATCAACGCCTTCTGCAACTAGGCTACGCCAAACAATACAACTCGAAGAACCCGTTCGCCTTCATGGTCCTCCAAGACGTGCAGCCGCTGACAAACTTCTTCGAAAAACGCGTAACGGAATACCAAAAAGGGTTCGGCGCCAGCCGCGAAGCGGTCGTATTCAACGAAAACTTCTAAAATCCCCGAAAAGTAGATGGGCACCTTTTGGGTGATTGTGAAGAGAAGCGCACAATTCCCCTGCATTTGGGGCTAGTTTTGGTCGGTAAGATACTGGGATGACCCCGAAATCTTGCCGCTTTAGCTCTCTCGTTGTGCCGAGTCTTTTTGTGCTGCTGCTTTCTGCATGCGGCGGGGATCAGTTTGAAGCTTATGAAGCGGCTTCGTCGGAGCAAGTGGTACTGACGTCGGAATATCCGATGGTGGTCTTCATTGCGTTGCCCGGAGGTGCGGGCCTTTGCTCCGGAACGTTCGTTAGCAAGCGATCGGTTTTAACCGCCGCCCACTGCACTCAGAGTGCTGGCACCTACACAATCTTTACCTCATTCGGTACGTTCAGCACTTCGGAAGTGATGAATCTATCGACAGGGCAGTTAAATGATCCGTCTGATTTATCGATGTTGGTTTTGGATCACGACTCTGCCAACTGGGACGAAGGCCAAATTGCTTTTATTGGGGAACCCGCCGTGCACCGCGAGCGGCTCACTCTCGTTGGATTTGGGTGTGACAACCTAAAAACTCGCTTGGGCGCTGGCCGCAAACGCTTGGGCCAAAACTTTGTCGCGGGACTCGACGAATACATCGAGTTGCTCACGCCCGCATCGAGCCAAGCTGCCAAAGGCGTGCTCGGACCTAAAAACCGCGCGGGCTCCTGCTTTGGAGATTCTGGCGGACCCCTCTTACGAATGCGCGGAGACAAGCCCGAAGTCGTGGGGGTGAGTCACTCCGGTGGCTACCGTGGCGCCGACATCGTCTCGCGCTACACGAATCTTCACTACGGGAATAATCTGCGGTTTCTTGAAGATGCAGCCACTCGCTACAGCCTAGACATTACGCCAGCTTGCGCCTCGGGACATTGCAGTCAGCCTGCCATGCCGGGCATTGCGGACTTCCTCGCAAAGATCTGGAATACGGTCCGAAGTGCCGTTACCGCGCTGTTTAGACTCTAAGGAGCCGCGACCCAACGCGGCATGACACAGCGGACCCACTCCGAGAAAAAGACCAAAACGGAGGAGTACGTGAAAAAAATCTTGGCCGGTCTACTTTTTTTGGCTGCTAGTTCGCAAGCCGCTTGTCCAAACCTTGAAGGCAAGTATGAATACAGCAGTCGATTTGGCCATCAAGAGAAAATGGAAATTGAACAAGACAAGTTCAAGGGTCACGAGCTGTATTTTTTCGTCAACGAAAGCCCTTCCGATTTTCAGAATCAATACATTAAGACTGACGGCAAGACCCGCCGGGGGCTCGTTGCCGATCAATTTGAGTATGAATACAAAGCAAAGTGTGAAAAGCGGAAGCTGATTCTTACCCTAACGCGAGTGGGAGACCCAAAGATTACCTACCAGAATGAGTACTACCTCGATAGCAAGGCCGATCTCGTAATGGACATTAACGGCACGAAGCATCTCGCAAAAAAAGAATGAGGCCGAGTGTTTATTTGTAAACATATCTCCATTCGCCAGCGGGACCGTTTTTCGGCCAGCTGGCAAATGGAGACTCTGGAAACAAATAGATTGATTAGCTGCAAGTCTTAGAACGTGGGTTGCAGCTGTAGTTTTCACGGCAAAAATCGCCTTCTGAATCGCTGCAACAGAACTGACCAGGTAGTCCATGGCCAGCCTGGCAAGCCCGTTCTACCGGAGCGGGGGCCGGAGAAGGTTCTGGAGCAGGAGCTGGTTCCGGAGCAGGAGCTGGTTCCGGAGCAGGAGCTGGTTCCGGAGCAGGAGCTGGTTCCGGAGCAGGAGCTGGTTCTGGAGCCGGAGCCGGAGCGGGGGCCGGCGCCGCTACGCTAAAGTTGCGAGCAGTTTCTGTCGCATTCTCCTTACCGCATGCGCCAAGTGACAAGACAGCAACTAACGCCAAAGCAAAAAACAAACGTGCCATAAGAATCAAACCTCCAAATAAGTTGATAATTATTCGGATGGGTCGAGTTGTGGCTTTAGGCGTCAATAATGGAGAGTTCTGCGCAGGTTCGGGGGGCTTTGTGTTCGTTTGAGAGTAAAAAGGTGCCCAGAGACGGAATCGAACCGCCGACACGAGGATTTTCAATCCTCTGCTCTACCGACTGAGCTATCTGGGCCTATGGAACGCCGGTCAAAAGAGAGCGCAAAGCTACCGCCCGGTACGCCCGTGGTCAACGCTGACGAGCCAATTTTTTTAGAAGACTGCTTCTCTACGCTGGCAAAGGAGGGAAGCGGCGGGAGTATTCCGCTAAAAAAGCTCGAATGGCCCGACCGCGGTGACTAACAGGGTTCTTCTGTTCTTCGGTGGCCGAGCCAAAACCCATTTTCAGGTCCTCGCTCCAGAAGAGGGGATCGTAACCAAACCCTTCAGTGCCGACCGGCTCGGGCAAGATTTTGCCTTCGCACACTCCCTGCACAAACCACGGCGGATTTTTACCATCGTAATAACAGAGCACGCAGCGGAAGCGCGCGGTCCAGGGTTGGGGCGCTTCGGTCTTCCGGATTGCGGTCAGTAAATGCGCCCATCGCTCTGCTGGCGAAAGATTCTCGCCGCCGTAAACCGCCGAGTGGACGCCCGGTACGCCATCGAGGCAATCCACTTCGATTCCAGAATCATCGGACAAAACGGGCATGTGGTACGTCTCAAAATAGCGAAGCGCTTTACCTAGGCCGTTTTCAAAATAAGTATTGGCGTCTTCGGCGACTTTGGGTGCTTTGGGCACTTTCTCGAGGATAACGGAATCGGTAGGAGTAAGGAATTGGAGTTGGGTTCCGATGAGTTTCTTAAACTCCCGAACCTTGCCGCGATTAGAAGTAGCGATAAGAAA
>JALHPX010000064.1:4363-10955 GCA_022842225.1 bacterium | reverse complement strand
GCTCTTCCGATCTTCCTTTTCTGCGGTGGCAGCTTGGATCGCTTGAATCCAATTGCGTGACGGCGGGCTTTGAATCAGCTGAGTGTTGTCCGTCAGGAATTTATTGTAGATGCCCCAGCGGGTCTGATCATTCGTATCGGTATTGTCGGCAAAGGTGGCCGCTTTGGCATCGAAGGTTTCTCGCAAAGGGTAGGGTGGCCATTGCGATGAAAAAAGCAGGCTGCCGGTACCTAGAACGATGTAGTTGAACGTCGAGATGGGAAGGCGAAAGAGCGGTGAATTTAAGACTGCCGCTTTAATCGACGATTGCTTCGCCCTAGCCAGGTAGTCAGCAGCAGCGAATCCGCCCGTGCTGTGCGCAAAGATAAATTTTGTTTCCGTCGGGAATTGGACGTCCACGACTGATTCGATGAAGGTTTGGAGGTCGGCGGCATATTCCGAAGCGGATCGAACGTGCACGGTCTGCAGGTGCAGATCCTTTTCCATATCCGAAGGTTTTGGATATCTCGACGACAATCCCATGCCGCGCAAGCTAAGGGTAGCGATGCTGTAGCCATCGTCGAATAAGTTATAGATTAATTCGGAGTACTTGTAGGGGCTTTCGGCGAAGCCGGGGACGAGGACAATCACTTTTTCCGCGTGTTCATTTCTCACCACGCTGTAAGCAATTTGCAGTTTGTCCTTATCGCCCTTGCGAGTGAAGTAAGCCGTGCCGGCCTTTTGGAGCAAGTCATAGCCGCTTTGCCAATCCGCTTTGATTTGAGATTTGAATTTTGCGGCGGGAGTTGCGACTAGAAGCGAACTCCAGAAAAATGCAACGAACGACAACGCAGCCATGCTGCGCCGTTTAAGACACCCACCCATGTTTAGCCCCCAATTTACAGCAGCCCCCGCCGCCATGTATCGGGTCAGACTATTGGGAAAAGATTAGTCGTCAAGCCGCGGTCGTTCGCTGTGCGGATCGGAGTGAATGAAACCGCGTGGCTCTTTTTTCGAGGTAAGGACCCCCGCCATGCAAACATTAAAAATGCCTCCAAGGGTGTCCTGCGGCAGATGGAAACCAGGAGGAAAAGGAATGTTTAGGATTGCGTCTCTGCCATCTAACTTAAGAGTGAAGGTAATGCGTCGCTGGACGAGAGACGCACGGGGCGTGCCCAAGTCGGTAAAGAGAGATAGATGGTGTGGTTCTGCAACTTGTCGATTCGGTACCCAAACCTGGATCTTGTTATCGCCTTCGCCCTTCATATCGATGGTGCGCACGGTGGCCCAAAAAATCTCAAGTCCGAGAAACGGCATCGGACTTTCCTCCCCGACAACAGGAGTAAAATCGCTGGGATAGGACTGGGCCAATGCTTTTTGAACGGCCCGGCGCAGGTCCGTTTCCAACCCTGCTTCCACCGTCAACGCAAAGAGGGAAAAGAGGCACAGGCCAACTCTGAGTAAGGTCATTTTCGCTCCATAAAAAGTGGTACCGAGATAGCATGGAGCATCTAATAAGCCTAGTCGGGTGTATTTAGTTGGATCGGCCACCTAATAGGCAACTTCACCGTGCGGAGTGAGCATGGTACGCCTTTTCTTCGACGACGAAGTGGTCGTGGCGACTTCCACCAACGTCATTGCCGAAGTCGTGCCGCAGGGATTGGTCGCTTGGAGATGGTACTCCGTGGTTTTCGATGGGGTGGCTGTGGTCACACACGCATTCGGGTTTTTTAGACCTTCCGACGGGCTCCACTTACACGTTTGATTTAAGTACGCAGCTGCTCCCAAGGTGAGTGATTCGCCGGGGCGCACTGAGTACTGAGCATTGCCGACATTCGCTTTAGGTAAGTCGCAGCCGAAACTCGGCTCTTTGTATTGCACAACGCGGGCCTCGTAACCCAAGCCTCGGTTTAGTTTCCCAGAACCGCACTCCCAAACAATTTTCGATACGCCGTCGGTGCCGTGGCTCTTGCCCCAGGAGTTCCACACGTGCGCAACGCGTTTGCCCTTCCAGGTTTCCCATCCGACGATAGCGACCATGTGATTGCCCTGAGAGTTGATACTCGAACAAGAATCCACAATGCCGGCTCCGGCGGAATAAGCCGCCACTGT
Source organism: bacterium (assembly GCA_022842225.1). Lineage (GTDB taxonomy): Bacteria > Bdellovibrionota > FAC87 > UBA2466 > UBA2466 > JALHPX01. Next base: position 8,864 of record JALHPX010000064.1, on the reverse strand, counting down.
GACCACCAGTGGCGCTTTCCACTGGTACATGGCCTTCATCATATTTGTTACTTTATTGCCATCCGCGTAGTTTTCCTGAGGGTAAACGGCGCGCGAATAATTTAAAGACGAGCCGATGTACGGCGCCTCCATCACTTTGCCGTCCCAGCCCGTTTTCATCGATGAAGTAGTAAACGGGCATCTCTTGTCGTAACCCGCATACCGAAAGTCTGCTTCGAGCGGCAAGCCTCGACCTACCAAGAACTGCGGAGCCGACATGTAACCTCCGCCGCACGTTCCCGCACCCGAGCAAGAAAGTACGGTTTGCACCGAGTTATCGACGACTTCCAGATCGTGTACTGCGCGGGCGATTTCTAAAGCGTGGTGGGTCGACCATGCCCAGCAGTCGCCGCAGTTTTGCGTTTTGATAGTCGGTTGTCCGTTGGTCATGAGGTCTCGGAGATCAAACGATTCTGGAAGGTCTTCTGCTTTTATGTCGGGTGGCTGGTACATCACCACACCTTTTTCATAAGGCCAGTTTTCATCGTGCAAAAGCCCAGTCTTCTCAGCCGTGGGCTTTAGGAGCCAAGCATCGACGGGCACCGAATAGGAGCAGCGGTTTTCGCCGCTTTGTCCTTCAATCACCCCTTCGCCGCAAGCTTGCACGTGGCGGTCGACTTCTTTTTGCGCCCAAGGTTTGTTTTTTAGTTTGCTCACCAGAGCGGCATCGAGTGCAAATGCACGAGTGCTTAAGCAATTCAAAGCGACACAAGTTACAAGCAGCCACGTTTTTGCCATGGAGTTCTCTTCGCGTATAAGTTTTTAAGTTTGTTCGGGTGGAGAGCGGGATTGATTAGCCTATTTCTATAATAGGTGTGGACGCGGCGCGCGGGCTTCCTTACCCTAACGAACTGGTAACAAGTGTCTCACTTAAATATGGCACTAATGTGGCGCGTCGGTGCGTTTAGCGTTGCGGAACGAATAGACCCCTAGCAAAACGCCAGCGATTAAAAAGCCCATTGCCGCCCACTCCGAAGCAAAGGGTAGGCGGTGGTCGTAGATAAAACCAAAGAGCAGCGCAAAAATCGTTTCGGAAATAATGAGTTGACCAGCGAGGCCGGTGGGCACGCGTTGAGAGCAGAAGTTCCAGAGAAAAGTGGTTAACCAGGTGGAGCCAAGACCCAACACTGCCGACCAAAATATGAATAACGGCGCCCGCGGGCCCGAGAACATCTCTGCGTACCCATGTTCGCCCATCAGAAATTCAGGAGCGGTGACGAGGCTGATGCCGACGAAAGTAAAGCAGCCAAGCAGATTGGTCCAAGCAACGTTATTCACTTTTGTACGTACTAAAAACTGAGCATTTGCGATCGCAAAGTAGGTCCACATGCCAAGTGCTGCAATGGCTAGTAAAACCCCCAAGCTGTGTTGCTGTTCGTAGCTTCCCAGCGCTGGATGAAAAATCACATCGTAGTTGAGCGCCAGTATGCCAATTGTGATGAGTAAAAGCGAAAACCGAAAAAGACCTACTCGCTTGGGTCGCGATCGACTGCACACGGCAACCGTCAGCGGAATCATCCCGATGATGAGTGAGGCAGTGGTAATGCCCGCAAACTGAACGGACTGACTCAGCATCCAATAATAAAGGCTATAGCCAGTGAGGCTCAGAATCACTCCCCAGAAGAGAGTATTGCGATTCCAGAGTTGCTTGGTATTGCGATCGGTGAGCAGACTGGCAAGCGCTGCAAGCCCGAAAAAGAAAAATCTGCCAAAAGTGATTTGAGCGGAAGAAAAATCGGCCAGGACTTTTGGGACGAGTAAGCACAATCCCCAAAAGAACCCGGCCGCTAAACCGGCAAGCACGCCAATAAACATGCTCCACACTTAGCAGTGCGGCGAGTTCTAGGGAACGATTTGCTTTCCTGTTTTGCTAATGACGTAGAGTGTGCCCGCCCAATCGAATGAGACAGTGTCGTCTGTGACCCTGATTCCAGTGCCTTTCCAGTCTTTCTGAATAAGACTAGTGCCGGATTCATTAAAGGCGTAAACAAAATCGCCTAGATTAAAGGCAACGATGTTTTTGGAGACGTAGTATTTATCCGCTTTCCAATCCTTAGGAATGAGCGAAGTGCCCCCGGAATTAAAGGCGTAAATGTAGTCACCTCGTTTAAAGGCTAGAATGCCGCGGCTCATTTGATAGGTGTCGGCTTTCCAATCTTTTGGAATCAGACTCGTGCCCGCAGTGTTGAATGCATAAATGTAGTCGCCCAACTTAAACGTCACGAACGAATCATTAATCGTGTAGGTATCCGCCTTCCAATCCTTGGGAATGAACTGAGTTCCCGTGGAGGTGAACGCGTAGAAGTAGCCGTTGTATTTCATCGCGACGAACGAATTAGAAACTCGGAAATCATCCGCCTTCCAGTCTTTTGGAATCAGACTTTGGCCGCTGGCGTTAAATGCGTAAGCGTAGCCGTTATAGGTAAAGGCAACGAGCTTGCAGCTCGCCTGATACGTATCCGCGTTCCAATCGACGGGAATAATGCGATCCCCATTGGCGTTAACACCGTAGATTTTCTTATCTTTGGTGTAGATGCTGATGCACTCGCGGTCGTGGTCAGCGAACGCGAACTGATTCACAGCCACACTCAAAACCAAAAGCAGATAACGTAATTTCATTTCTTTCCCCCGTTTAGACCCAGCAAATTATTCGGCTGGCGCGGAGGAACGTCATGCCGTCGCGCGTCTCAAAATCGGCGATAAAGTGACCATTTGCGGCACCCAGGTCAGCGCCGTCGACAGCGTCTGCGCTCGAATGCAATTGGCAGCAAACCTGCACTAGCTGGGCCCGGACCTATGGTCCAGGGGGAAGTTGTTATGAAGTCGATTCAAGTTACCGTTCGCGTGTTTTTGTTGATGTTGGGAATGTCTTTGCTTTTATCGGCTTGCGGCCAAGAGCAACCGCCTTACATCCCGCCCGCACCACAGCCGAATTACAATAATCAGCAGTTTCAAAATCCACAGCATTTCCAAGGACAGGGCGGAGCCCAGTGGAATGGTCCTTACGGCGGTGGTCAGGTGCAATGGCAAAATGGCGGTTACGTTTATCCGCAACAGTATGCGTTCCCACAACAAGGTGGCGGTTTCGTTCAGTGGAACGGGCCTTACAGTGGTGGCACTGTACAGTGGCAGCGCTAATCAGCAGCAATGCTAGTCACTAGCCAGTAGCTCGTGCACAAGCGCATTTAGAAACAGCGTCTGGCCCGCTGGCGATAATTCAGGGTGTGGAGACATTAAAAAAACTCTGCCCTTGCCGTTACGCAGGCGCACCGACGCTGTTTTTCCTTTTAGTTCACTACTCCCGATAAATGTTCCCGTTACTTCTACCGACGGAGAACTCACTGCGAACACCGGCCCATTGACGTATTTTAATCTAGGCGCCGGATCGGCTCCCAACCGCAGGGCACGATTTACAAAGGTGTCTTCCACCCAATCAGTGGCCACGCCCGACAACCGAATTTTTTCCCAAGAGCGCCCACTGTACCGCAAGGCCTGCACGCCGGGAGCGAGGCAAACTCCGTGGATCGTTTGCGCGGCCAAATAACCACCCATGCAAGTTCCCATATAGAGCCCGCCTGATTGCACAAAACTTTCCATCGCCAACATTTCCTCTCGTGTCAGCAAATCGCGCGCTTCGTCCATATAACCACCCGGAATGAGCAACGCATCCAGCTCATCTAGTTCTCTAGCAGTTAGAAGCTCGGGAATAATTCTTAGCCGGACGTAAGGGCGGAGCAGTTCGGTCAGGATCGAAGTGTGCATCAAGCATTCGCCATCACAAATGCCGTCCCGAGCCCAAAGTCCGACGGTAAACTGCTTCCCCGCCATCGACAGAGCGCAAGCCGCGGCTGGCGATAGGGTGATCTGCTTATCCGCGGCGGGCGCGGGAAGCGTGGCTAGTACCAGCAAAATTAGGAACAACTTTTTCAAGGGTGAGAGTTTCTAGCATAGTTGGCGTAATCGACGGAAGGGCCAGTTATTTCTCTGCAGTTTTAGGCGCTTAAGATGCCCTTGCTGACGTAGATTGGGCGGACGTAGGTGGCGATTCCTGGGAGCTTGCGTTTGAAGAACCACGCGCTGAGTAAGCAGACCAGGCCGCAGACGATAAATGTGTTAGGGGCGCCTATCCAGGTGGCTAGATTTCCCGATAGGAGCGCGCCAAATGGAGCCGTGCCCATAAACGCCATGCTAAAGAGGCTCATGATTCTGCCGCGTTTATCGTCGTCTATAATCGTCTGCAGGATGGTGTTCGAAGAGGCCATCAACAACACCGTTGAGGATCCGGCAATGAGCAGAATGGGTACAGAGAGATAGATTGAGCGGGAGAAGCCAAAACAAAAAAGGCCAATTCCTAGAACGGTAGCTGCTCGCAGAATCACGCGACCTAATCCGACGATTGATTCTCGCGACGCCAAGTACAGACTTCCGGTTAACGCCCCCAGGCCGGTGGCTCCCAGTAAAA
>JALHPX010000064.1:0-4353 GCA_022842225.1 bacterium | reverse complement strand
AGAGTCTTTTCGTCTCCGTGCAGAATCTTGTCAGCAATAACCGGCATGAGGACGGATTGAGAAGTGAACATCAAACTCGCCGTGGCAACCAAGAGAAGCAACGCCCGCGCTGGAGGGAATCCCCAGGCGTAACTAAATCCTTCCTTTAGCTGTTCTAAGGCGGCTTTGTGTTGAACGGCTTTGCGTTTGGGTGTGCGAATAAAGAACAGACTAGTTAGCACGGCCCCATAACTGAATCCGTCGACCAAGAAGCAATAGCCTTCGCCGACGGTAGAAATCAAAATGCCTGCAATGGAAGGTCCGAGTAAACGTGCCGTGTGCACCATCGAAGAATTCAGTGCAATTGCATTTCCGAGATCCCTTTTGTCGTCGACCATTTCGACCACGTAACTTTGGCGGGCGGGCATATCGAAGGCGTTGATGATCCCTTGCGCTACGCAGAGCAAAATTACCCCAGTGATCGTGATCTGGTCGGTCAGTGTTAAGTAGGCCAAGGCAAAAGACTGGAGCATCGAGGCCGTCTGCGTGAGAATCAAAATCGAGCGCTTGTTCCAGCGGTCCACCCAAACACCCGCAAAGGGAACGATTAAGAAGATCGGAAACTGTGAGGCAAATGCGACGAAACCCAGCATCGCAGTGGCTTGATCGGGAATGGAATTGCGGCAGAGTTTATAGACCAGCCAGCTCGTCGCCACAGTGCTTAGCCAAGAGCCCACCAAGGAAACGATTTGTCCGGAAAAGAAGAGGCGGAAGTTACGATGGCGGAGGGCTCTGCCTACTTTTGTTATGCGCTGCGGAACCTTAATTAATTCATCGACTAACATCGTTGATTCACCATAGGCCGCACTTAGTAATTTCTCAACTCACGCTCTCTTCAAAACAGCTGCATCCGCGGCGTAACTCACCTTTGGCTTGCGCACCTTGGCCCAAGTCGAAATCGCCACACACGCCATCACCGCCGTCACAACCCAAGCAATTTCGGGTTCGAGTTTCTCACCGAGTAAAATCGCGGCCGCAAAGAGAGATAGAAACGGCTGGATCATTTGTGTTTGCGAAACCAAGGCCGCGTAACCTGTCGATAAACTCCAGCACCACAGGAACATTCCTAAAGATTGGCTAATCGTTCCGAGATAAAGCAAAGCCACAACGGACTCCGTGGAAATCGGCTGGCTCCAATCCGGTTGTCCAGAAATCAGTAAGCTTAAGAAAAGAGGACTACAACTCACTACGAGCCAACTCATCGTGCGCGCGCCGCCCATCACGCGTGTGTACTTCGCCACTCGGACGTATCCCCACGCTGCCGATAGAACGGCACTAAATAAGTACACGTCTCCCACAGCCAAGTGCCCATGCGAACGGGCAATCATAAAGCCCATCGAGATCGCAGCTCCGCTCACTGCGCCAAACCAAAAAAGCGGACTGGTAGATTCCCGCAGAATCCATTGTGACATCATGGCCGTTAACAGCGGCAACATCGCCAGAAAGACAGACGCGTGAGTTGCAGGAACCGTTTGTAGCCCTAAAGCCAGAAGCACCGAGAACCCAACTGCCCCAACCGCGCCCACCAGGAACAGGGAGCCTAAAGTCTTGTAATCGGGGATGGGCCCGCGGTTCCAGGCCAGATAGGCCAGGCAAAACACCCCGGCAATCAGCCCCCGCATTCCGGTTACGGCAAAGGGTGAGAAGCTCGCCACTGCTAATTTAGTCGCTGGAGCGGTGAGGCTAAACGCCACCACTGAGACGATACCGCCTGCTAAAGAGCGCCACATTAGGTTGTTCATAACAATCTCTCCTCCGGGTCCCGGGGTTCTGTACCGGACACTTTTCAATATAGTAAAAAGTGTTATGTACAGTACAGATTCAGTTAGGTAGAATTTTGACCATAACAGTTATTCGACTACTACCGGAGACGGTGAATGACTCTATACATGAAGGTTGCACAGGAATTCGAGGGGCAAATCCGGACGGGAGCGCTTCAGCCGGGCGAGCGCCTTCCGTCGGTACGTTCGCTTTCGCGCAATCGCAAGATAAGCGCCTCGACTGTCTTGCAGGCTTACATGACTTTAGAAGCCCGCGGTTTAATCGAAGCCAGGCCTCAATCCGGTTATTACGCCTGTGCCACGCGAGCTGCTGTTTGCACCCCGCTTAAAATGCCCGATTTAGGTATTAAGCATGGCCCTGTTAAAACTCCCGACATCATCGCGAACATGCGCAAGGCGGGCAGGGACTCCGGGTTTTTCCAATTGGGCTGCGCCCACATGGATTCGCAACTCTATCCGGTTAAGCGGCTATCGCGCCTATTGGCCAAGGCGGCGCGCGAGAATCCCGAGCATATTGGTCAGATGGATTTTCCTCCCGGTAATATTCGTCTGCGTCGTCAGATTGCCCGTCGTTATTCAGAGCTGGGCTGTTCGGCTACCGCAGACGACATCATCCTTACTTCCGGTTGTAACGAAGCGCTGATGCTGGCGTTGCGTGCTGGAACGAAAGCCGGTGACACGGTACTGGTGGAATCGCCCACCTATTTCAATGCACTCGAGGTGATCCACAGTCTGGGTCTGAAGACGGTAGAAGTGCCATCGGATCCGGCGACGGGTTTAGATCTCGGCGCCGTGCGCGAAGCCTTTGAACGGTTTCCGATTCGCGCTGGTGTCGTAATTCCCAATTTTGGCAATCCAACCGGCGCCTTAATGCCGGACGAAAACAAACGTGAGTTGGTAAAGATATTCAAGGAGCACCAGGCCTGGTTGATTGAAGACGACATCTTTGGGGAGTTACCGTTTTCTCAAAAACGTCCCAAGCCTCTGCGTTTTTTCGATAGCAAGGGAGTCGTGATCACATGCAGTTCTTTCAGTAAAACAGTGGGGCCGGGACTGCGAGTAGGCTGGATTTTTCCGGCAGGCCTGCACGATGAAATTGAAAGCGCCAAGTATCTTTTGAACGGCGGCGTACCGTTAATCACAACGGAGCTTGTGGCGGATTTTCTAGAGTCGGGATCGTATGAGCGTTATCTACGCGGCGTGCGGCAGGAATTGGCCACGCAAGTCGCGCGCATATCCGAAGCGATCCTGCGAGCATTTCCTGAAGGGACAGAAATCAGTCGACCTCAAGGCGGTTTTGTCGTCTGGGTCAAATTGCCCAAGGGTCTTAGCAGCGTGGATCTGTATCGCAAAGCCGTTGACGCTAAGATCAATATTTCGCCCGGTGTGATTTTTTCCGCATCGGGAAGGTTTGAAAACTATATCCGTATTAGCTGCGGTTCCTGGTCGGATGCGATTGCGCGCGCGATCTCAAAACTCGGAGGATTGCTCAAGTGAATGGCGCCATACAACCTCCCGTAAAGGCCACGCGTCGGGAATGGATTGGTCTGGGAGTGCTGGCCCTGCCGTGTTTGTTGGCGACAATGGACCTAACGGTGCTGAATCTCGCTGTCCCTCATCTCACAGCAGACTTACGCCCTACCGCTTCGCAATTGCTTTGGATTGTCGATATCTATGGCTTTCTCATCGCGGGCACTCTGATCCCGATGGGAACCCTGGGCGATCACATTGGGCGGAGAAAGTTGCTTTTGATCGGCGCCGCGGCTTTTGGGACGGCTTCGGTGCTGGCCGCATTCTCGACGACGGCAACGATGTTGATCGTGACACGCGCGCTCTTAGGCATTGCCGGCGCGACGCTCGCGCCTTCGACGCTTTCGCTCATTCGCAATATGTTTCTCGACCCTCGCGAGCGAACAATCGCAATTGGGGTGTGGATCACGAGCTTTTCACTCGGCGGGGCGATAGGTCCCTTAGTAGGCGGGCTGCTGCTCAATCATTTTTGGTGGGGTTCGGCATTTTTAATCGGCGTGCCGGTGATGGCTTTGCTTTTGATCTTGGGGCCTCGGCTCCTGCCGGAGTTTAAAGATCCCAATGCCGGCTCCATTGATTGGACCAGCGCTTTTCTCTCTCTTGGCGCCGTGCTGTCGTTAATTTACGGCTTAAAGCGCACCGCGGAAGATGGCGTTGCCACTTGGCCAAGCTTGATTTTTTTCCTCGGCATTGTCTTCGCGCTGATTTTTATACGTCGACAGCTGACTTGCGCTCATCCGCTCATCGATCCCAAGCTTTTTCAGAATCGCGCTTTTGGCGCGTGTCTGGTGATTAACTCACTTACGTTCTTCGCAAGCTTTGGATATTTCTTATTTGTCTCGCAGTATCTGCAGTTGGTCTTGGGGCTTTCGCCTTTGGAAGCGGGGCTTTGGACTCTGCCTTCTTCTGCAGGCTTTATCGTGGGCGCCATCGCTGTTCCCATTATGGTCCGCCGCATCCATCCAGTGACTCTCATGTCGGGTGGACTCGCGTTTGCCGCCAT
>JALHPX010000063.1 GCA_022842225.1 bacterium | reverse complement strand
GGTGCCGCGGTTGATCAATTTAATTAAGCAACCTTTCACGACTTTGGACATCGGTGCTTGGTTCTGGTCGCAGACCAGCAACATGCCTTCGAGATCGCCCTTTAAAAGGTAAGTCGTGAGGCTTTTGAAAAAGTGTTCTTTGTTGATGTTCATCTTGAAATAGAGCTGGTTGATCCGCTCTACGGTGATGTAGATGCTCGCTATGCCCAACATCAGAATAGGGTGCATACCCCATCCGCCTTCTTGATACGCCAGTAATAGACCAGACATACAAAGCCCCCTTGATTGCTGCCGTGGAAGCAGCTCGAAATCGTTTTGTAGATTGAGTTTAAGTTTTTCGGCTAGGATGCCGAAGTTAAAGGCATGAAACCGTTCAAGCCTTTCTTCATTCTACCTTACCTGCTCGTTGCAGCCACTAGTTTTTGGCTCGCAAACGGCTCGGCCCTTGCGGATGACGAAGCATCGGCCGGTAATACAAACCCGAGTGATAACAGTGCTGTAAGCGCTGGTTCCTCGTCGTCAAATACTCCTGTGGGCGGCGCGACATACGCATCTGCCGCGGCGAGTAATGCGCCGAAGGGTTTGGCGATGGTTTACGACCCCGAGTCGAAGAAATACTTCATCGGTGGCAGCGCTAAGTTCACCATTAAGCAGGTGGATAACGCGACTCTCGTAGATCGCATCGAAATCAGCATTGATGGCGGCGCCTGGCAGGAATACGGTGGCGCGATTCAGTTTACTGAGGAAGGTAAGCACAACGTAAAGTTTCGTGCGATTAACCCGGTAAATAGCTGGTCTCCCGTGCAATTTGTCGACGTGTTCGTCGATTTGGAAGCGCCGCTCACGCAGCTGCGCTACGAAGACACGACTCCGTTCACTAAAATCGCCACGGGCGGTGCAGGCGGCGACAATATCGAACATTTCGTTCGCATGAATTCGACCATCTCTTTGATTGGACACGACAATCTCTCGGGTGTGGGTCGTATTGAATATTCTTGGGATTCCGAAAGTGCTTTCCTACGCTACGAAAATCCGCTGCTCATCGACAAGCCGGGCAAGCGCGTTCTGTATTACAGAACAGTTGACCGCGTCGGTAACGGCGAAAAAGCACAGCGCGTTGAGATTTATGCCGACGGCTCCACTCCGACGACAGAATTGAAGATTAGCGGTGGGACACTGACGCAGGCCGCTATTAACGGCAACACCTACAGCGCTGCTCGCGATTCTGTCGCTTTCGTAATGGATGCTTCGGATACAGGTTCGGGCGTGAAAGAGATTATGGTTAGCGTGGACAACCAAGCGCCTAAGCCTTACGTGAAGCCGATTTATTTCTTACAGGAAGGTCCACACAAGATTTCGTATTACGCCGTGGATAATGTCGGAAATAAAGAAAATCCAAAGTCGATCAACGTCTACACCGTTTCCAACGCGCCTCGCACAGCTGCAACGCCGTCGGGCACGATCGTGAATACCGGCGGAATCAACTTCGCTCGTTCCGATGTACGTTTGAAACTAGAAGCGGGTCAGAGTCCAGTGGGGCTCGAGAAGATCGAGTACCGCATGGAAGAAGAGACTTCGTTCCATACGTACACAGATCCTCTTCGCTTTGAAAAGCCTGGCGATTACAGCGTCGTGTTTCGCTCCGTCGACCGTGTCGGTAATAAAGAACCTACGCGTTCTTATCGTCTGGTCGTAAGCCAAACACCGCCAAAAACCAAAATAGAAACCGCGAAGCCTCTCGTTCAGCGAGATGGCATCACATATTCTCCGTCGCCAAACGTCTTGACGTTGGCTGTGGATAACCATGGTGTAGGCGTGGATAAGACCTTGATTAGCGTGAACGACAGTCCGTTTGCCTCTTACTCGGGATCGATCAACTTAACGAGCGATAAGAAGGTTTATAAGATCTCGTTTAAGAGCATCGACAAGTTGGGAAATGAAGAGCCAATGCAAACGGTTACGTACCACATCATCGGTACGGCGCCCGTTGTGGACCTTTTCGTTTCCGACCATGGTCGCCAAGCGGAACAAGTTCGGACGGATTACTTCGAGGATCCTTCGCTTCAGAAGAAGGGCGATCGCAACGTAGCCAGCGAGAAAAAAGTAAAGCCGGCACCTGCTGCGGCACCGGCTTCTAAAATTCCACAATAAATTTTTTGGGGGAGATTGCTTCTGCTAGAGGCAATCTCTCTTCCTCAACCTCCGCCTGATTCAAATACGAACGGGTAGTCCACGACGACATCTGTATCACCCTTTGGCTTCGGGAAAGTCCATTGCTGGACTTCGCTCGAGATACAGTCCTTTACGGCTTTGTTGTTCATCGTATCTTCGATAATAGTCGTCTTGCGAACCTGACCTTCTTTTCCAATCACAAACTGCACCGTTACCTTACCAGCCAAATTTGGAACGAAGTTCAACTGGCGTTCATAGCAGAGACGAATGCGGTCTTGGCGTCGGCGCACGATCTGATCGATCACGCTCTTATCCAAGCCACTGCCACCGCCACCGCCCGTAGGGCCGCTGAGTGCTCCGCCTGTTCCACCCGATATCGACGAATTGGACGAGGTCAATGCGCCAGCGCCTTGGAAGCTGCCGACACCCTTAGCCACTTCTGAGCCAATGCTCACGCTCTGGCCAATCGCAGAATTTTTTAAATTGGCTGCATTAAGAGAGTTGCTGCTCGAAGGAGAGCGAACTGCCGGTGCCGAATCCTTTACTACCGGCGCTGTCGTATTTCCCAGAGACGAAAGATTACCAACGAGCGAACTCAAGTCAGCACTGCGCAATTTCTCCGCTGCCGTTGGCGGCGGTGGAGCTGCGGGTGCGGCTGGAGCAGGAGGAGGCGTTTCTTGCGGCTGCGCTTGGGCAACCGGAGCCGCGGCTGGAGCCGCCGCGGGTTCTGCAGAAGGTGGCTCAGGAGTTGGAGGCTGGGCCTTTGGGCGAACGGTTTGTGGAGTGATGATCTCCACCAAGCGCTCTGGCTCTTCCTCTTCCTTTGGTGGCTCGACGTGAATATTGAGTAACAGGAGCATCACCATTATCGTTGCCGTCGCAGCGCCACCGAAAATGGCTGCTTTGCGATCCAAAACGATAGGGCGAGGTAGCAATGTGCGCGATTTGGCCCACGCGATATCAAAGCTGACGTAGCCGATGACCACACTCGCAGTGTCTTCACCGCCGAGAGCGATGCGATAGAGGCCGTCGCTGCCAGCAGTGGCAAGATTCTGTGCGCGCGCTTTTTCCAGCGTCACTAACTTTCCACCCGTGCGCACATGGCCTTCCATGTGCTGATCGAAAACAAGTTCGGCAGATTTATCGCCAGTAATCGTGATGAGAGGAAGCTGAGAGACCGTGGTCTTTCTTCCCAGATCCATCACGAAAGTGCAGCCGGGTTCGCGCCCCACGGTAGTGGGTTGTCCGGGTTCGCACACGACGGTGTCGTAGAGAATGTCTCCCCAAAACACTCTGACTAACATGCCTGGGTTGTTAGAACCTGCCTGCCCCTTGAGCAATTTCTTCATTGAAATCTTCCGGGATGTTTACGATTTGTTCCGCCTTCAGTCCTCTACGTTTGTAGATGTAACTCAAGTCGGGTTTCTTAAGTTGCCCCTGCAACTTCAGACCACTGAAACTTACTTTTGATTGAAAATTTGGCGCCCGATCTGGCGGCTTCGCTAGTGTCGGTGCCGCCGCTTTGAGTTCTTCTGCTGCAAACGCGGGCTTGTTCATTATACCAATAGCAAAGAGCGTTATCATTAGAAGGGAAGGAATTATTCTCTTCATATCAACCTCCGTCCTTTTTACCAGCATCTTGCGGTGCGTTTAAAATCTGATTGAGTTCCGCAACTGCAGTTGGAATTTCCGCGTTCTTAGCAAAGGCACCTTTGTCGGTAGCTTTTTCTAATGCATCGAGACCTTGTTTGAGACGGGCGCCGGTAAGGTGAATCAACGCCAAGTTCGCGCCGGCTTCTCCTGAACCCGATTCCAGAGCTTTTTCAAATAGTGCGGCAGCCGCACTGCGTTCGATTCCGCTCATTTGCTCAATCACCGAGAGGCCATTGAGCACCCGCGGAGAGTTAGGTTCTTTGTTGAGCGTTCCCATTAGAGTCAGGCGGCTCATGCCATACTGGTTGCGATCGAAACGCGCTTTTGCCAAAGCGTACCAAGTATCGGCGGTATCCTGCTTCTGTAAGTGAGCTTGCACGAGCGCTTTCTCGTCGAGATTGAGAGTAGAGCCGGCAATCCACGGCGCATTGGATCCCAATAGCCCGATGATTTTGTCGACTTGTTTCTTGGCCTCTTCATTCTTAGTCCATCCCCAAATCGAGAGAACTTTTCTAAACGTCGGGCCATCGTGCTTTGCCTCGACCGCACGCTCTAAACACTTGTTTGCCAAGTCGTACGATTGCGCATCGAGAGGAGACGCGAGCTTCTCTAGCTCCACTTTCAATTCGTCTGGCTGTCCGTCCCCTAGTTTACGAATGCCGGCTTGGTAATGCTGATACAAAAACGGCACCGTGCAATAGGCTTCGAAGGCGTAGAAGCTAGGCGTTCTAGCGTCACTAGAAAGGGCTAAGAACTCGCGGATCGTCTTCTCCAGTTTCTGCGCGCCTTGCTGAATGGACTGCGCGAGATTGTCTGTTTTGCCCAGAGGAGCTGCTTGCAAGGCCTTCTCTGCCTTCATCAGCGCATCGTAAGCCGGGTTAGGAGCTTTCGAAGCGGGCTTGCGCGTGCCCGCGCGCTGCATGCGTTCGATGCCGTCTTCCGCTTCTTCTTTTCCGGGGGCATCTTTCTGGCCCGCAGTCATCGTCAGGAATTGTTTATAGAGCTTTGTTGCATCAGCCGTATTGCCCACTGCTTCGGAGATCAGCGCGCTCGAGAGAACAGTCTGGCTCAGCACTTTAACGTCGATATCCTTTGGCGGTTGCTGCAGGAACTGAATGTAGAGCGGCAATGCCTTTTCGTAGTCGCCAGCTTCTTGATAGAGAGCCGCGCGAATACCTGCAATCGCTGGTAGCGCCTTGAATTTAGGATTTGCTGCTTCGAGCTTTGCGGCTGTCGCTAGAGCTTCGACTCGCATGTCCGCATCGCGGTACCGCAAGAAGGCGTTGTGCAACGCTTCCGCACGGAGGTTCTGCATTTGCGGGTCGTCGGCGATCTGCTGATAGAGTTTTGCCGATTCGGTATTTTCCTTTGTGTTCTCAGCCCACAAGAACAAGGTCTCTTCGCGAATCTTCTTTAGTTCATTGAAGAAGGGAGTGGAGGTGACTTTGGGGTTGTTCGCTAAAGCGGTCGACCACTCAAACGCTTTCTTCCAATCCTTGGATTTGTAGTGCGCAACCTTTAAGTTTTTGAAGGCGCGACCACCGAATTCGTCGCCTGGCTCGCCGATAAAAATGTCTTGGCTCGCTGCAATGCCTTCGTCCATGCGATTGTACTTGAACAGCGTAGTGGCTTTTAAGAAGGCAATAGGGCGAGCGTACTTGGTCTTTGGGTAACTCTGCACATACTCGTCTGCATACTTGTAGATCTCTTCCGCGGCTTTCGAAGTAGGGCCGGCGGCTTCTTTAGTGGCTTCTTCCACTTTTTCATTTGAGTGGACCAGGTTGCGAATCGCTTCTTCGCGGAGTGGCTCTTTAAGTGTCGTCTTGAACTGTTCCCAATGTTTCTGGAAGGAATCCGCGGCTGCCTCATTCTGTCCATACTTCAACAAGAAGTGCGCGTGCTGATAGAGCGGCTGCTGCGAAGCGGGCCAGAGGTGGAACGCTTTGAGGTACAGACGATCTAGTTCCCCAATGCGCTCGACATCCTTGGGCTGCGCGTTGTTTTGGTATTCAAAGTGCTGCGCTAAAACGGTCTCATTAAGAATCTTCTCGGCTTTGCCGGCAGGGCTAGCTGGTTCCTGCACTGGTTCCAAAGTGCTCGAGAAATTCTCAACAAGATCTCTCGTCGCTTTGAGCGAAAGGTCCCATTTCTGAAGTTGGTACGAGCCTCGAATGATCGCGGTTTGGTATTTAATACGATCGTCGGTAGAGGGGTTCATCGCCAGCAACCGATCGTAGAGATCGATCGATTTATCAAATTGGCCGTTGGATTCCAATTGATCGGCCAAATCGCTGATCCAACTCGCGGAGTCTCCGCCCAGGAAGCGGTCGAAGTAGTCTTGTGCTTTTTTGTGGCTGCCTACTTCCGCGTAAATTGAAATTAAATCCCGACGCGCTTCGCGTTTCAGGTTGAGCAGTTGGTCGGTAGATTCCAGTCCCTTCGCCCACAAGATGGCCTGCTCCAGGCCCAGTAACGCTTTGGCGTAATTGCGAGTGTTGTAGTTACACCAGCCGATTTTGTAGAACGCATAGCCGGCAATAGGTGTGTTGGGGAACTTCAGAATCTCGCGATAGAGAACTTCAGCTTCTGCGAATTTATTCTTCTCGAATTGAACGTCCGCCAAAATACGATAGGCGTTAGGTACCTGCTCATGCTGCGGGTACTTCTTTACGTATTGTTCGAAGAGGGCCAGCGCTTCCTTCTCATGGTTCGTTTCCATCAACGCAAAAGCAGTAAAGAACATAGTCTGCGCGTGGCGTGGGAACTCTGGATGGTTTTTAGTGATGTCTTGGGCAATGCCAAGAGAACGACGGCGGTAGCCATCGGCTTGGGCTTCGAGTTTATCGCTCTTAGTCACTTGAGCAATGATGGCAATCGCGCTGCTTAACTCCCAGAGTAGCTCGCTCTGACGGAACTCAAGCGCCAGGTTCTTACTGCGGGTGATGTTCATCGCCTCGTCGACTTCTTTTACCGCGGTCGTCAGAAGTCCCACGAGTTGTTCGTCGTGTTTGTTCTGCTGCTCTTCGGTTGTTCCTTTGCCGGCAAACGACAAGCGGAGTTGTTCACGGTCTTCCAGATAAGTTTCAGCGGAAATCAACTTAGCTTGAATGAACAGCGCTTCAAAATTAGCCAAGCGGCGATCGATTTGGGCTTCGGTGTACTTGGTGATCAGGTTTTGTGTTTGTGAAACCAGTGGCTCTAACTCCGAACCATACGCACCAAAGACGGGGTAGAGTTGTCGTTCTTCGCCTCTTAGGGCGGCGATTTCTGCCTTGAGGCGCTTTTGATATTCCTTTAAATCAGTGATGCGCGTATCCAGTTCTAGGTCGGTGACCAAGAACGGCGGCAGGTTTTTCATGTCCGGAAATCGACGATATTGAGCAAGTGCGTCCTTAAAGCCTTTGTAAGTCTCAAAGAATGCCTCGATTTCAGCACGAGCCTCTTTGGTGTTTTTAGCGTCGGCCAGAATTAAGGCGCGGATGGGGCGCGCTTCGATGCTTTCAAAATACTTATCATCGGCCATCAATTCCTTGGCTGCTTCTGCTGCTTGATCGTGCCGCTCCATCGACAGCCAGCTCCACAGCTTTTCTAAACGAGCCTTGGGATAGAAAGGAGAGGAGGGCGGAATCCGATCGTAGTTGGCCAGAGCCGAGCTAAAATCTTTTTGGGCGTAGGCCACACGAGCCATACCCAGTACCGCCAACTCGCCCACGCGTTTGGTGGAATTGAGTAAGTCAGTGTCCATGCTGACGCTCAAAGCGGAATTGAGCTTCTTCACGTCTTGAGCGCCCAAGTCTTTCCAGAATTCTTGGGATTGATCGAGCACGTTGCTCTCGAACACGCGGGAGAATAGCTCGCGCGCTGCTTGATAGTCCTTCTTTTGCGCCGCTAAAGACGCCATCAAGTAGCTTGCTGGGGCGTAGTAGCGAGAGCCCTTCTGAATTTGTTTGAGGACTGCTTCGGCCTGCTGATTCTTTTTTTCCTCGAGCAGGCTGCGGCCTTGGTTGAAAAGAATTTCGTCGCGCAATGCTGGCGAAGCACCATTCGCGTCCATTTGCTCTAAGCGCGTGCTCAATACGGTGAGTGGCACTTTCTTCTGGTAGAGCGCCAAGAGTTCGGCGAGCCGTTGTTGCTCTTTGGGAACGTTCTTCCATGCGTCTTTAGAGACGGGGCGAAGCATCGCTAAAGCCGCGTTGGGGTAGCCCTTTTGGAAAAGAGCGTACGCGCCCTGTAGTCGGATACTTAGATCCGAGGGCTTTCGCAGCAGGATTTCATGAGCTGCTTCGGCCGCAGCACTCCATTTGCCTTGCGCAAACATGTTATCGAAATGCGCAGTCAATGGATCCGCTGCCGCAAATAACGACGATGCGGCAAGGGTTAATCCGATTGTGATGTGAACGAGCCGAGGTTTCAGGGAACGCGAGCTGTTTTTTTTCATTCCTTTTCAGAGCCGGGGATAAACGCCGCCAATGTCCGCTTGTGCGCCGGGTTCGGTCGAACGAACTCGGTGAAGTAGACGTTCATCCCTTGATAGGCTTCCTTTCCGACGAGGATCGCTTTCATTTCAAAGGGTTTTGGGAAGGATTGTCCCGAAAGTTGCATTTGAACTTCTGTGCCTTCTTCGAGCTCTCCGCTTGCTTCTAACAAAAGTCCGGCTTGTCGTACTTCGACAATCTTGAACATCTTTTTGCCGATGGTGACTACACCCTGAATGGGCTTTGCTTCGACCTTGGGCTCGGCCTTTGGCTCTGGCTTCGGAGCTGGTTTTGGTGCGGGTGCAGGAGCCGGAGCCGGCTTAGGTGCTGCCTTCACGTGAGCGGGCGCTGCTTGAACTTCCTCTACAGCTTCCTCGACGACAGAAGCAGTTCTTTTGGCTGCGGGTGCTGTGGCTTGCGGTGCTGCCGCTTCTACTTGGGGCGCCGTACCTTTCGGTGCCGAAGGAAAAAGTCCGGAGAATTCGTCGATATCGCAAATCTGTTTCCAGTTACCGCCGCTCGTCGCAGCGTAGTCTTGTCCGTGGAGTCGTCCCATTTTAATCATCTTTTGCATCAGTGATGCTGAAATGGGTCCGAGATTCTCGCCAGAAAAATGCACGAAATAGAGTTTGTCCGCCATATGACTGCCTCTGAATTGTGTTGGAATGCCATCCCAGTTTAACCCAGCAAATCGTCTTAAGAAACTGAAACGAAAGAGAGTTTCGGCGATTGCTGTGACGCAGCAGCGAATTAGACAAACGCGCAGCACTCACCTATCCTCACAGGCCGGTCGATTATTGGAGTTACTGATGCAAGCACTTGGATACGTTCTGTTCGCGCGGATTTTATTCGCCACGCTCGTGCTGGATCAGATTTCCTCTCAGGCGATAGAGCGTCGCGTTGAGACGGTCGATTTAACCGAAGCACGGCAGAGCTTAACTCGCACTACCATTGAAGCGAAAATGCTACCGGGAACTACTGAGTCAAATGGCATTGCCGCATTTGCAGGGGCGCGTTACGGAATTTTTTTGACGCCGAATCTTTTTATCGGTGGTGGCGGATACGCGGGCCGCTTACTCGGCTCCGGTGCGGGCGCTGGGAGTGTGGGCTTTGGTGGGCTATTCTTCGGTGCCGAACTTCCTTTGACGGCAGGGCTTTCCATCGAGGCGAGTTCGCTCTTTGGCGGCGGCGGCGCGAACTACCACTCGGCTAGCAGCGGCGCGACAATGAATTCGAGCTTTGTCATCGAGCCTTCGATGTCGGTACTTGCGAAACTCGGCAAGGGCGTCCGCGTGGGTGGCCAGATTTCCTACGTTTCATTCTCCACTATCCCGCAAATTTCGGGCTGGAGCGCCTCGGTAGTCGTCGATTTACGCCGCTTCAATCTCAGCGTCCCCGAATAGGTGCCCATCTACTTTTCGGCCGAAAAGGTAGCGGGTACCGCTACCCTCGTAGATCAAACGCGAGGACCTGGGCCTGACGCCCATTCTTGAACTGAATTTCTTTTTCGTCAGTGCAGACAATGGCGTCGCCCGCTTTTAGCACTTTGCCGGCGACTTCAATCTCGCCAGTCGCAACGTGCACATAGCCAGTGCGTTTAGATTCCAGGGTGAGTTTTGCGGTTTGATTGCCGTCAAACAATCCAGCGTAAACGCGTGCGCTTTGATGCAAGGTTAAAGACCCATTTTCGCCAGTCGGCGAGAGAATGAGCCGTAATTTCCCCTTTTTTTCTTCGTCGGAAAAATTCTTCTGCTGATAACTAGGGGGCAGATCTTTTTTGGGTGGAAGAATCCAAATCTGCAGCAAGTGAACCGGATTTTCTTTGGAAGGGTTAAATTCGCTATGCGTAACGCCCGTGCCGGCATTCATCACCTGCACGTCGCCCGGCCGGATGACTGAGCCATTTCCCATCGAGTCTTTGTGTTCCAACTCACCCGATAAAACGTAAGTAAAAATTTCCATATCGCGGTGAGGGTGAGTGCCAAAACCCATCGCCGGGACGACGATATCGTCGTTAATCACGCGCAAATCGGAAATGCCGCGATTATCGGGATCGTAATACTCCCCAAACGAAAAGCTATGCCAGCTCTTAAGCCAGCCTATTTCCGTGCGCCCCCGCGTGTCTGATTTTCTCACTTGAATCATATAATCGGCATTGTAACTTGGAACCCCAATAGGAGTTTAGATGAAAATTTTAGGAATTTCGGGCAGCCTTCGCAAAAACTCAATCAACACCGCGGCCTTGCGCGCGGCCCAGCAGCTTGTTCCAGCTGGTTCCACTCTCGAAATTTTTTCTCTGGCGGAAATCCCAATTTACAACGAAGACCTTCGCGATAAGAACTATCCCGCGCCGGTGCAGAAATTTCGAGACGCAATCAAAGCCGCCGATGCAGTGGTGATTGCGTGCCCGAGTATAACTACAGTTTCACGGGCGTACTTAAAAACGCGATTGACTGGGCCTCTCGTCCGCCCGAGCAGCCGTTTGATGGCAAAAAAATCGCGCTCATGGGCGCAAGCCCGGGAATGCTAGGCACCTCCCGAGCTCAATACCAATTGCGCCAAGTCTTCATCTTCATGAATGGCAAAATCCTAAACCGCCCGGAGGTTTTCATCGGGGCGGCGGACAAGAAATTTGACGACAAAGGTAATCTCACTGACGAGAAAACCCGTGAAGTTATCGGCAAGATGTTAACCGCGCTGGTAAATTCTTAGCGCAAATCGACGTCATGCTCCGATTGCGCTTTGTATTCACCGACTTCGTCGAATGCATACGTGCGCACCTTGTAT
>JALHPX010000062.1 GCA_022842225.1 bacterium | reverse complement strand
GGAAAAGCCCACGGCCTTCTATCTAGGCAAAGATGACTTACTCATCAAAGTGAGTGCGAGTAACGAAGACGGTCCCGTAGCCTATTCGTTAGGGCGTCGCGACGAGGATGCGAAGCGGGCCGTGACCCTGCGTGTGGTCGATGCTTATCCCGTCGGTCCCGACTCGAGTTTGGTGCTCTTAGGCCCCAATCCTGCCGTGAAGGCAGAAGATGAATTGCGCATCAGCGCCAAAACTGAAATAGGACAGTGGAAAGAGCTCGGTGCTTGCCGTGTCAATAACGTCAGCGCCGACTCGATTCAGTGCGAATTAGCAGGTGCCTGGAGCGAGCGTTTTATTGAGTACCGTGCGACGGGAACCGCTCCCGTTTCCGGATAAGGAGTAAGAATGGCCACGTTTTATCGAGCCGTTGTTTGTTCAAACCAAGATCCAAAGAATCAGGGCCGCGTCCAAGTCCGCTACTTACAATTTGAAGGCGAGTCCGAAGACAAACCCTCCGAGTGGGCAAGCCTTTGCCAGCCTTATGCGTCGAGCGGTTCGGGCATGTTTTTCTTACCCGAGAAGAACGACGAAGTGCTGGTCTATTTAGAGGGCGGAGATCTCGAACACCCTACTGTCTTGGGCACGCTCTACACGGGAAATAACCAACCACCTGTTACGGAAAAGGGTTCTCAAGGAAATTCGGACGGTAAGAACAATCTCAAATATATCCGCACCCGCTCGGGCCACATTCTCTGCTTTGATGATTCTTCGGAGAATAACGGCATTCTGATTCAAGATTCTAAGGGCTCCAAGTTTCACTTAAACGCCCAGCAAGAAAGCTTGGAAATTACGGATAAGAATGCCAATCGCATTTCGATGGCAGGCGACAAGGTTGTCGTCGAAAACTCCAAGGGATCTCGCATTACCATCTCGGGCGATAAGATTGAGGTAGAGAGCAAATCGATCTCGCTTTCCGCTGAGAAAGTCAGTGTGGAAAAAGCCAATTCGATTGAATTAGGCAGCGGTGCGAGTGAGGCGCTGATAAAGGGCCAAGCCTTTATGCAGCTCTTTAATGCCCACACCCATATGTGCGCGCCGGGCGCTTCGAGCCCACCCACGAGTCCGATGACTCCGGCGATGTTGAGTCAGAAAGTAAAGACCGCATAACCGTATTGGGCCCCAGCTGACGCAGTGGGTTTGACTCCCTCTCTCAGCGAAGTTTTCATCTCTGCCATACAGGGTGGGGAGCTTGGGGTTTAAAAAGGTTCGGGGACTTTTTGTAGTACTGCTGTGCGTGGTTTCGTTGTGCGCGAATCTATCGCACGCAAATGCAGCTCCGTGCTCTAAACTCCTCGTCCGCTCGCATCCTGTGCATGGTGGCGGAGCCAAACTCAAAGCCGCAGTTCCCGGCTACGACGCCCAGCAAGACATGATGTTCTTTTTTCACGGCGGCGCGCATGCTTCGCTCTATGTCGGCACTTACTATTGGGATCATTGGGGTGTCGGCGAGGGCGCGCGTATTACCGTGCACCCCGAGCCTCAGGTCATCCCCCGCGGGATTCTCGTGCGCGTCCGCATTGGCAGCGATCGCGTGCAGGCGTTAGAATCGACGATTTCGCAGGGCAAAACTCCTCTTGCCCACACTGTCTCCTGCCACCTCAATCAGCTCGCGTTCCTTCAACGACATGGAATTTTCTTAAACGGCGGCCCGAAACTTTTAGGAACGACTACACTGCGAGCGGTTTTAGAGAAGGGTTTTGTCGCACTCAATGGGGAACCCTTGCCAACTCAGGAAATTGTCACCATTGAAGGCATGGACAAGGATCTCAGCTCTCGCATCCCCGGTAGTCTGCACCACTACCCTGTCGACAACGTGGCACTTTTCTTCGGAATGTTCGGGCTAAATTCGGAAGAAATACTGTTGGAAGTGGAAGCGCACACCCAGTCGCCCGAAGCGCTGGATCTCACAACGGCCATTCGCAATGTTCAAAACCAGAGCCTGAACGCCAGTCAGCAGTCACTGCTCAATTACTTTGTCGAGCGCCTAGAAGAAAGAGTACTGGAACTGACTCAAGCGAAGTATCAAGCCCCTCTTTTTGAACTCCTGGAACTTTTCGCCTATCAACCAACCATCATCCCAACCGACGAACTCCGGGAGATCTTCAGACAGGCGATTAGAGACTCGTTCTAAGGAGTAATGGTAGAATTTGAATAATGGTCAGAACGGCTGCAAGATTTATGTTAGGTGTCGCGCTCCTTTTTACGACCACGGCTTTCGCTTCGCAACAATGCAACTTTGCGCCTCTTAGCCGTTCAAAACACATTCAAAAATATGACGGTGAACTACCCCGTGGCGGTGAAGTCCTTTCAGAGCAGAGCAAATTTAGGCCCGACCAGCTAGTGGATGGACGCTATGGCTATTTGATTGTGCGAGATGCAAAAGGGAATCGGCACGTGGTCTGGTCACAGCAATCCCTACCCCCTGACCCTAACAATCCAGATCTCTGGTATGTCACCCACATGTCGGAAATGAATCAAGCCGAACACCTTTTGGGCAAGCCCCTTGATGTAATTGCCGGGGGCGAGGCGCACTTAAATAATGGCGTGGTATCCGAGTTAAACAATCGGTCTGGAAAATGGCGCGGTGGGCGAGATCGTCTGGATTTGGCGGCGGAGGTATTGGGAAAAATGGGACTGCCAGTCGTGAGGAGTGAGACCGGGCCCCGCACCAGCCTTATTGATTATTCAGACGAGAAGATCTCGACCGCGCAGGAAAAGATGCATCATGAAAAGTGGGAGGAGCTCGGCGCCAAACGCCATGCGTATCTGAGTGCCCCCGCCACCCCACCAGCGCTGTCTGGAAAACAGGTGGAAGATGCAATGCGACTCATTCACCGCAAACTCTATGAGAACCCGATGTTTCGAAGTGATACTGTCGTCGGCCACTTGAATACGGGCAAGCTCTTTCCAGCTAAGAAAATGACCGTCGAGGAGCTTGATTGTCTGAATTGGGTGCTGAGCACGGTCACAATGATTCAACTAAATGAGATTGAGTTGTCAGTAGACAAGTTCATGAGACGCGACCCTAAACTTGAGAAGCTGCGGGCAGGAGCCAAACTCCTGGGAGTCGATCTTCCCGATCCAGACTAAAGCGAAAATCGAGTCACGTTTAATTGCGGCTCAAAAGGCAAGTACTTGCCGGCGTCCTGCGCGATATGCGACATCGCGACCTTGGAATCATGCGTGTAAAAGGCCCACCATTTCTCGGCGACTGCCGTCTCGTACACTTTGGCTTTTTCTTCGATGAGCAATTCAGGGAAGCGGTCGTAACCCAT
Source organism: bacterium (assembly GCA_022842225.1). Lineage (GTDB taxonomy): Bacteria > Bdellovibrionota > FAC87 > UBA2466 > UBA2466 > JALHPX01. Next base: position 7,803 of record JALHPX010000062.1, on the reverse strand, counting down.
TGTGATCGGCAAATGCACCCAGGCAGTTCCCGGAATCAAATCGCCAGCAAAAAACACGGTGGAACGTGCGCCGCGAAACACAGTGTGCAATTGGCCAGGCGTGTGGCCAGAGGTGCGCAGAAATCGCAAACGGTCTTGCCACAAGCCTGGAATGTGTTCTCCCTCGACCAAGACTAATCGTCCGGAGGCCTGAAGCTTTTCTGTCATGCCTGGAATAAACGAAGCGCGATCACGCGCGTGTGGCTTCAAGGCGCGTTCCCAGGCTTCCTTACCAATAACGTATTTGGCTTTGGAGAAAAGCAAGTCGGTTTTGCCTGCTTGCTGGTCGGCAAAGGAATGCAATAATCCACCCGCGTGATCGAAGTGCAGGTGCGAGAGCACCACATAATCAATCTGCGATTCGTCGATACCCAACTTCGTCAGGCTCTCGAGCAAGATGTGGCGCCCCGGCTCTTGCACTCCATAGCGGTCTGCGAGCTTAGGCTCGAAGAAAGCACCGATACCTGTTTCGCAAAGCACTTTTTTTCCGTCGCCCTCGATCAAAAGCGATCGACACGCTAATTCAATTCTACCGACAGCATCCGGCATAGCCCACCGCTCCCACACTGGGCGAGGGGCATTGCCAAACATCGACCCACCATCCAAGCGCTGGCGGTTTCCTTCAATGGCGGAGATTTTATATTCGGGCATAACGTTCCCCGTTTCCTGGTATCAGGCAGCTGGCAAATTCAGAGCGCGGCGCAATTGCAGCCACATCTCGTCGAGCGACTCGATGATTACACGCGCATCGCCGACAGTGGTCATAAAATTGGTGTCACCATTCCACCGCGGGACAATGTGCCAATGCAGATGCTGCGGCAGCCCTGCTCCCGCGGCTTTACCCAAGTTTAATCCCACATTGCAGCCTTCACACTTTAAGAGCTTGCTGAGCGCTCCAATCATATTACGCAAAACTTTTTGAGAATCGAGCAACTCGGCATCGGTCATGTGGCCAAAGTCAGCGACCTCCCGTCGCGGAGCTACTAGCAGATGGCCGTTGTTGTAGGGATAGCGATTGAGCAGCACGATCGAAAGATCCGTTCGCAGTACCACCAAGTTTTCGCGATCGCTGGTTTCTTTATCGCAACGAGTAATAAAGTTCTCGTCGGATTTTCCAGGGTTCTTGATGTAGGCCATGCGCCACGGCGCCCATAGTCGATCCATGCGATTCTCCTCAAGCTATTCCAAGTGCTTATTCTACGTCAGAGTAAATTCCCCGTCTCTAAAACGCACCGGGCGCCCCAGAGCGAAGATGCCAGCTTCGGTAAAGTGCACAACCGGCGGCTCGGGTAAACGCGTCTGAACAAAGCAGCTGTTCTTAGAAAGACTGTGAAAATCATCTGCCTGCCAAATCTTCCAAGGAGAGGATTTATCGACGATGACGGCCCGTAGGGGAGCGCCTTTTTCAATCGTTCCCCAGCCCTCCGAGCTGGAAAGTCCCAGGTACTTCGCCGGCCGCGTAGAGAATGTTTCTACCAGCCGGGGTGCCGAAAGTTTGTTCTGCGCGTAGAGCGCCAGCAACACTGGCAGGCTCGTTTCCACTCCCGTCGTACCAAACGAAGCTTTGGTGAAATCTAAGGTCTTGGCACTTGGCTCGTGCGGAGCATGATCGGTCGCCACCCAATCAATGCCGCCATCTTGTAAGGCTTGCTGCAAGGCCTCGCGATCTTCGGGCGTGCGAATAGGCGGATTCATTTTAAAAGAGCTGTTTTTATCGTCGATATCTTCGGTGCTCCACCACAAGTGGTGCGGGCTTACTTCCACGGTGGCGCGCAGGCCCTTTTTCTTCGCCTCAACAATCAGCTGCACCGACTCCGCACACGACACATGCAGGAGGTGGTACTGAGCCGTGGGGACTTTTTCCAGTAACCGCAAATCCCGTCGCACCATCGAAACTTCTGGTTCAGAACTATAAGGCTTTACCCCTAAGCGCGCTTGCGCTGGCCCCGGAGCTAAAACTCCCCCGTGTCCCGGTGTCTCCGCGTGCTGGAAAAGTGGCCGCTGCACCTGCGCCAGGCGCCGCAAGGCTTCGAGCATCCATTCATCCGAAGCGAGCCCCACACCATCGTCGGTAAAGGCAACCACTCCCGCATCCGTCAGCGAGCGATAGTCGCAAAGTGCTTCGCCCTTCTGACCCATCGAAAGTGCCGCGGTAAAGAGCGTGCGCACGCCTAACAATTTTTCCCAGGGGGCGACTTGTTCCATCCCCAGTTTTAGCGACTCCACCGAATCAATCACCGGCTTGGTGTTGGGCATAGTGACAACGGCGGCTAATCCGCCCACCAAGCTCGCGGTTAATCCCGCTTCGGCGGTTTCCTTGTGGGCTTGACCGGGGACGCGCAGATGGACCTGAATATCAATGCCGGCAGGAATCAGGCAGAGCGTGCTTTTACCGGGGTTTTTGCACGGCTCAATCGCGACGGGTCGATTTTTTTCAAACCGAATATCCACATATTCTGGCTTCTCGGTCGCGGACCAAAGCTCGATGCCCGAAAGGGTCCATTGGTCGGGATACGCAGAACGTTTTTCTAATATTTTATTGGACTGATTCACTGGCGCATCTTTCCAGAACGAAGCTAGAAGTACAACCCGACTCGGAACCCCAGCACACTGGGCCGGCCAAGTGCCGTGGACTGCAGCATAAACGACCAGCGCACGGCTAATTCCAGCTGCACGGTGGAGGTGCGAAAGAGCTGCACTCCGGCAATGGGCCCTAGGAAAAAGCCAAAGTGGAAATCGTCGCTAAAGAGCGTGCCGGTGTTCTGACGAATGCCGCCAAAGCCAAATTCACCCCCGATAAAGGGCGCGTATTTTGTATCGAGCAGAAAATAATGCCCGGCGAGTCCCAGGTCGGCGGCAAAGGCGCTGCCCTGCCCAAAAATATCCGCTCGAATGAGAATCAGTGCAGTATTGAGATCCCAGCTCTTTCCCAGGGTAAACCCATAGCCCACGCCAGAAGTTCCGCTATTGGCGAGAAAAGTCGGCCCCAATCCGAAATGCACGCCGCCAACAGCGGGGCGGCGGGCAACGCCCTGGGTAGTTTCCTCATTGGTGATCTCTCCCACGCGCGCGTCGTCATCGGCGGGAGAATTCTTAATCACCGAGCGCGTGAGGCGCTTGGCAACGCGATCGAGCTCTTCGAGTTGTTGAGCTTTTAATTGGCTCGAAAAAACTACCGTGCCAGCTTTGCGTTTTTCGAGCTTTAAAATGTAGGCCGCTCCCAATCGCATCAAACGCGGACGCAGGATGTATTCCGCTTTGGCCGGGTCATCGACAACCTTATGACCCAACTCTGCGACTGTACTTTGAATCAATTCAACCGCAGTCGCCTTGTCGTCATCCACACTTGAATTAGCTCCCTCGACATAAAACGTGTCGGCGATTGCAGATAGGCTAACGACAAAGCTAAGCAGAAAAAACAGGCGTGCAAGTTTCATGGCCGGAAAGCTACCGCTCTTTGACCCCCCTGACAAATCCGGCTACACCAATGACGGGGATGGGGGATTCAAATTGGCGAGCAAGATGCCCAAGATAAACCAAACAGAAAAAGTTATTTTAGCCATTCACGGCGGCACGGGTCTCGATCGGTCGGAGCTGACTGCTACTTTGGAAAAGGGTTACCGCCAAGGCCTCACTGATGCCCTGCTCGCAGGATTTGCGAAATACAAAGCGGCCGGTAGCAGCACCGATATCGTCGAGGCAGCAGTCAAGGCATTGGAAGACAATCCGCTCTTTAATGCCGGTAAAGGCGCTGTGTTTAACGAAAGATCACAACACGAATTAGATGCCGCCATTATGGAAGGTGCGGACCTCAAAGCTGGCGCGGTTGCAGCGGTGCGCACGGTAAAAAATCCGGTCGCCCTTGCCCGGCTGGTCATGGAAAAAACTCCGCACGTTTTACTCGTTGGATTAGGCGCTGAGCGCTTTGCTAAAAAAGCGGGCGTTAGACAAGTCTCGCAAAAGTATTTCTACACCGATCGCCGTTGGAACTACCTGCAAGAACTCCGCGGTCTGGACAAGGCGAGCAAAAAGAAAACCAAAAAGACAAAGTTAGTTCCCAGCTACCCCGACCGCCATATGGAGTGGTCGACAGTGGGCGCTGTCGGACTCGATAGCCAGGGAGTGCTAGCTGCAGCCACCTCGACCGGTGGCCTGACTAATAAAATGCAGGGCCGGGTGGGCGATACCCCTATTATTGGCGCGGGCACCTATGCGGACAACCATGGCTGCGCGGTCTCGGCTACGGGCCACGGCGAATTCTTTATCCGCTACGGCGTTGCCCATGAAATCAATGCCCTCGTGCGGCTGCTCAAATGGCCTCTGCAAAAGGCTGCCGACGAAGTGATGCAAAACCGGATGAAAAAAGCAGGCGGCGAAGGCGGGGTGATTACCCTAAGCCCAAAGGGCGAAGTGGCATTTTCGTTTAATAGCCCGGGCCTTTATAGAGGGTATGTCACTGAATCGGGGAAGGTCTTCACGGGCCTTTACCAAAACTAGCACCCGATCTTTTCCTCTTCTGCAGCGCACTGTGCAACTTATTGCGGTGCACTTTATTATCTTCGGTATGGGAGAACATATGCATTTTACTCGAACCCATTCAGCCGTTTTTATCGCCACCGCCCTCACGCTTTTGGGCTGCGGTAGCGACGGCAATGTCACTATTAAACTTGGAACGTACAATGGCTCCAGAGCTCTGAGTGCAACGACTCTGTGCTTTAAACGTTTACGCTTTAAAATGAGCAGTGAAGCAACTGATTCTGACGTTACCAAAGACTCCGACAACGTCGATTTTACGCCGGGAGAAATCACGCTATCTGATTCGGGCACAAATATAGGCGCCACTACTATTCCCGAGGGAACCTACCAAAGACTTGAGTTCGATCTAGAGAGAGATGGCACCGGATGCACTTCGGGCAAGAGCGTGCAGCTCACCAACTCCAGCGGCACTTTTTCAACCACCGACAGAGTTACCATTAAGTTTGAAGGGACGTTTACGGCAACCGGCTCTAACAAGGTGCTTGAACTGGGCGTTCAGAACATTGTCGACGCCCTAAATGCCATTACCAATTCCAACAATATCAAGGATGATTTGGAAGCGGCGGGGGTCAAAGGCACTCTCTAAGTTTGCTCACGAAACCGCGTGCCTTAGTCCGCCAGAAATGCTATCGAAATGCCTAGTCGGGGTATAGCGCAGCGGCTAGCGCATCTGCTTTGGGAGCAGAGGGTCGCAGGTTCAAATCCTGCTACCCAGACCACTTTAAATCCCTACAATTAAATACCAGCAGCAGCTTCGGATTTGGTCAGGCGCTGGCGAATCGTCGAGGGCCGCGGGTCCGAATCGCGGAAAAGCTCTTTCTCGACCGCTTGCAAACGGGGCTCGAACTCCTTTTTTTCCGGAGACAGAGAGAGAAAGCTTTCTAGTTTTTCTAAGCGAGAAACGTATTTTTCCACTCTAGAGAGCTGGTACTGCGCGCGCACTTGCGGTGGCTTGCTGTGATAGGAGTCTTTGAGTGCCTGGACTTTAACTAACAAGCCCGCTCCCCCGCCTTCGAACGAAACTTCCATTTTTTTGCCTAGTTCATCGACCCGAGCGACCAGAGCTCCGTCGTTCACCCCGTACATATCGGCAAGAGCGTCGACCGTCTCACCGAGCCCGCCATCCCATTTGATAAACAGTCTGGAAGCGTTTTCCAGAGCGGTTACTCGATCCGCCAGAGGAAGATTTCGGGTCTCCACTCCCAAGCGGCCATCCAGCGCGTTCGCTCGCTCCGAAAGTTCACGCGACTGGCGTTGCTCTTCCGATTCAGAAACAGGCGCATTGCCAAAATTCACCTTCCCGCAACCGGCCAGGGCCGAAAAAAGCAGCACACCTAAAACAAGCGATAATACGATCCGCACAAGCACCTCCAGAAATGAGGGCCCTTGCGTACCGCATTAAAACCGAGGGGAGCAAGGGCTATTTACCTGTCCCGGACAGCTGCCCCGCTCGACCCCCCACTTAATTAGTTTAATTTGCACTCAAAATGGCCCGTTCGGACGTTCAGCAGGTGGCGAGGCGAAAGCACCGTTAAAATGCTACTCACGGCTTTGATCTCATCGCCCATGTTCATCTTCTTCACCGGCAAGGAACCTTCACACGAAATGCTGTGCCCATCTTCTTTCACCAGAGTCGCTGTGACGTTGTAGTCGGCAAATTCATCCGACTTGTACTTGCCTGTCGTCATTTCAAATTGAGTCATCACCAGCGAATCGGACTCCTTCACCAGCTCTTGCGCGGTTTGGCGAACAAAATTGGCGATCGCTCCATGTGCGTTTACGATCGCATCGTCGCCAAAGCTCACTGCGTTGATTCCAACTAAAAAACCCACTACTAATTTTGCTTTCAGGTGCATTTGTTTCTCCTTGGGTTCAATCTAAGAGCACCCTCTGATGAAAAAAAGTGAAGTGTTTTAACCATTATTACTGAATTTTTTGATGGAATCCGCCGCTTCTATGGCCTCCAACGTTCTTGTTGGTAAGCGGCTTCCCAGAAATACCACTCCATGCGCGCAGCCATTTGAAAAGTCTCGAGCATTTTTTCGCGCATCTCGACTACAATTCCCTTCGCAAGCTGATTGGTGAGCTTCTGCATGCAGTGAACCGTCTCCGCATAACTCTCCGAGCTATAGGTCTCGATCCAACCCTCGTAGGGGTTATTCGGTACCGACACAGCTTTGAGATCGCGCGCCAGTTCCAGGTAAATCCAAAAGCACGGCAAAAGAGCTGCCGCTAATTCCTCCCGACTGCCAAAAGCGGCGATGCGCAGCAAGAAGTTCGTATACGACTCTGTCGTCGGTAACATTCCGACATTTGCATCCAACGGCAGTCCAAAACGCTTAGCAGCTTTGGCCTGCGCTTCTTTTTCTTCCAGCAGGCAACGCCTGGCCAAATCCAAAACTGCTTTTACGTCGCCCGGATCCTCGAGTTTGGTGGCAAGCATGGTCAGAGCTTTTGCAAAGCGGGTGAGGTAGAGCACGTCTTGAGACGTGTAGTGCACAAAGCGTTTTTTCGCGAGTGTGCCGTCGGCAAGTTCGCGATTGAAAGGGTGCTGGCGAATCTGCTTATAGATAGGCGCTATCTTCTCCCACGCCTCCTCGGTAAACGGCTTCTTGTCGGCAAAAACGGCCCCAGAAGCAAGCGCCACACACAGACTCATCGCCCAAACGAATTTAGAAATCATTTTTCCCCCAACCCTAAAACTCAAATCGCCAATGATGATGGACAGGTCCATGGCCGTGGCCGATACGAAGCGATTGGCCAGCCAAAATCGCACCTTGCAAATACGCGCGTGCCTGACGAATCGCTTCGTCCCAAGGCAAGCCTTGTGCCGCATAGCCGGCGATGGCGGCCGAATACGTGCAGCCCGTGCCGTGCGTGTTTACTGTTTTTACTCGCGGGTAGTGCAGCCACTGTCGTAAACCCCGGCGATTAGCGAAAAAGTCCGGTGCGTCTTCCGTGTCCAAGTGTCCGCCCTTAAGCACCACGCCCTGGCAGTGCTCGAGTAGTTTGTCAGCGGCCCGCTCCATATCGACGGCATTTACGATCTTGGAGGCGGTCAAAATTTCGGCCTCGGGAATGTTCGGCGTCACGACACTCGCAAGCGGCAGGAGAGTTTTTATCAACGCTTGTGTGGCATCGGGTTGCAAGAGTCGGCTGCCTCCTTTGGCAACCATCACCGGATCGAGCACGATCTTGGCGTCTTGCAGCTTACTCAATCGGCCGGCT
>JALHPX010000061.1 GCA_022842225.1 bacterium | reverse complement strand
CGCGAGATGCCACAGGCCAAGGCAGCACGTATGAAGACGTGAAAGACGGCGCGAAAGATGCCGTGAATAATGTGAAGGACGAAGCCGGCTTTCAAAAGCGGAAGGCCGATCGAAACGATTAATTTATAAAATAGGCTTATCGACATCGGTTGGAAGGGTGCCTGCCGTTCCCGCTGGGTAGAGTTCTAACAAACTGAAGTATTGGCATCTCTGATGCGCCTTGTTAGAAGCGCGTTATGAGCCGTTGGGGGATAGCCGCGCTAGTTTTATGTCTGTGTTTTGAAGCAGCGTTTGCCGGCGCCCGCGACCGCGACAAAGATTTCGACCCACCTAATTTTCTCGATGAAGTCTTGGATCTCAGCTCTGGTGACTGTGCTTTGAATCTTCTCAAAGTCGCCGGCAAACAATACAAGGTTCTCTCCTCGCCCTTCTATCGCTTCTTGCATCAGAAATTAATTAAAGAAGGCAAAGTCCACGCGGAAATGGACTTTCTCGAAATCGACGAAAAACGTGCTGCCTCTGTCGGAGTGGATTTGGCGGATCTGGAGCGCGATCGGGCAAGTGTGCGCCGTTATTTGCCCGGATTACTTTACGATATTTTGCTCTCTCGAGTAGCGGGGTTTGTGGGCGTGGCCGCTGGCCATAGGACGGGCCAACCCTTTGATCCGATTGCCGCCCAAGATTATTTTTTGTCGTGGCAACGTCCAGCGCTGCACACTATTTTAGATTTCGAAGGCAAGCTTCGACTCAAAATTTCCGAGCGGCTTTTTCCAGGGTTTATGTCGTTTAAACGACTCGCCGCCGAATTGACCATCATCGAGGGAGACGACGAGCGACGCGAAGAAATGCTGATGGATAGCCTGCGCGAAGCTTTGAAGAATCTAAAGCAGTTCCTCTTACCTGATTTGTATGAATACCAAATCATGGAATGTTTCAGCATCGGCTTGCCTGGCCGAGGACGGGCCGAGCGCGTCTTTCACAAAGAGCACAACTACACGAGTTACACCTGGCAAGAAGACGTTTTCGAGAAAAATGTCTGGTTGAAGAAATATCGCAATCTCTACTACCGCCGCGCCCGAGCGCACGACTCCATGGGGCCGCGCGTGCTGATGCAGACTTTTGCAATGCCCGATACCGCCTTTGGCGTCGCGCCGCTGGTGAGTGCCTCGGTGGATCTGGAGTACGGTCCGCTGGGAGTGGTGCTCTCGCTGCCTGAGGATTTAGGGCAAACTCTATTGGAATTCGTCTCGCGTTTGAATGAAGTGTTCGCTTCCAACGCTTTCTGGGACCCCCGCGCCGACGGCCCGTAACCCTTGCTGGGCAGCGGTTTTAAAGCTACACGCTAGCTCATGAAAGTGTTTCGCCTTTTTGCCTTGGTCTTTACGCTAGCCACCCAATCCTATGGGGCCAACGCCCTTTACCAGGAACTATTCGCGAGCCCCACCGGGCTCTCGGTTTCCAAGAACATGGCTGGCCTGCCGATTACCGTCTGCAATCGCATCCTGGCGGAGCAGGGCCAGCTCGATGTTTCGGGCCGATTGCCCGTTCTGCGCGGCCTACCGGGATTTCGCGGCGGTCCTCGTGGGATCGTTGGTCCGGATCCCTCTAGCTACTTCAATTCCTTTCCCCAGTACTTAACGGAGCTGTCGGAGCCGGCGGACTTTCTGAAACTAGCCAAGACCATTCGCACCAGCATTGGCGAGCAGCATGGCGTGAAGCTGATTTGGCATCGGCCCAAGGGTGCTCCGGCCAAATTATATTTCATCAATACAGAGCTCTTTCCATATCACTATTTCTTCGCGCAAAAAGTCTTGGGCTTTCGTGGTGATGTGGAAGCATTTAATCGCAACTACACCGGCACGGGCGATGACCGCGAATTTATCCAAGCCACAGTAAGTCTGACTCACAATGAGGAGAATAAATTCCTGCTCGAGTTTTTTAATGGCGACACGATCAGTGCGCGCTGGATTGCGGATCTGCGGGCAGAGATCAGTCGCAATATTGAATTCAATCACGCACTCGCTTTCCACCCGACGAGCGAAGAGCAAGAAGCTTTGATTCCGGAGCTAGCTGCCCTGGTAGTGCCGACGGTGACGACGCGTGAACTCTATGGCTCGCGCAAGTACATCGCGCTCAATGAGAGCCGGGCTGTGGGCTACGTGAAGTTTGTCGACCCCGAGGATCAAAATCCGTTGCTGGATCACACGATAATCGCGGTGTTTGCGCGGGTGCCCAATGATATCGGCGTGGTCGGCGGTGTGATCACCGAAGAAATACAGCCTCCGCTTTCTCATGTGAATGTGAAGTGCATTGGCCGCAAGAATAAGGAAACGGGTTATGCCGGTACGGCCAATATGTCGCTCGTCAATGCGCGCGCGGAATTGAAGAAATACGAAGGCCAGTGTGTGGAGCTCACCGTCGGCCCCAATAGCTACACCATTACTCCAGTGCCAGAAGCTCAAGCCGGCAAGCGCATTGCCGAGTTCTGGGCGGATAAGAAGCCAAAGCTTGAGAGTAAAATCGAATCGATTGTGGACCACGAATACCGCGGCAAGTTGATGAACCTTGCCGATTATTATCGTCGTATTCCGACGCCCGAAGAACACCGCCGCTTGATTTTGATGGTGGGCGCAAAGGCCGCGAATTTGGGATTAATCAACCTAGCCACGCGGGGCCTGGACTCCATGGGCCTCACTTCGCCGGGGACGGTGGGCATTCCCTTTACGTTTTACGACGATTTCATGCAGCTCTCGCGTAATGACGTCGGCACCACCACGCGCACGACCTTGCAGCAGGAAGTGCTCGATATCTTGGCAGAGGGAGAACTCTTAAACGGCGAGATCGAGCACCCCATCACCACGGCGCACCCGCTGCTGGAGCGCGCGCGTGAATTGGTGAAGAAGGCCACGGTGCCCGAGAACCTGATTGCGCAGCTGAAGAAGCAAATTTGGGACGACCCCAGCTCGCCGCTACACTACTCCAAAAATCCCATTCTGCTTTTCCGTAGCTCGACGAATTCTGAAGACCTCAAGGGCTTCACGGGAGCGGGGCTTTATAATTCCAAGATGGTGCGCTTGTGGAAGTTTATCGACGGCAAGGCGCAGCTGCGCACTTGGGAAGAGATCGAAAAAGACATGCGCGCAGCCATTAGCTACGTCTACTCCAGCGTCTGGAACGATCGTGCGTACCAGGAACGTGAATGGTTTGGTATCAAGGGCAAGGCGCACCTGGATGTGAAAGTGGGCATCGCGGTGCACGGCGGTTTTGCGGATACCTTGCAAGATGGCGAAGCCAAAGAACTCGCCAATGGCGTGGCCATCACGGGCAATATCTACGCGCCTGATGAATTAGAGAAGATCTACACCAGCGCGCAATTTGACGACTTGCCCATCACCAATCCCCCGTCGACCGAGCAGCTCTTGAGACGCGGAATTGACCTAAAGGGCGGCCCGTATGTGTCGGAAGAGATTCTCTTCACGACGATGTTGGCTGAGGAGAAAGACAATTCGGATCCCGATTCCTGGAAGAAATGGTCCATCGAGCGCCTGCGCCAATCGTCGATTCGCACGGGCTCTGTATTTGCCACTTCCGAGGAAGCTAGGCTGCTCGCGGTGGGCCTTAAGCAAGTGAAGTGGGCGATGGCGCGAGCATACGGGCTGTCGTTTCCTGAGCTGATGGTCGATGTCGAATGGAACATCATGGGTGTGCCCGGCGGCACTCGTCGGCAAGTGTCGCTCAATCAAGCCCGCATTTTTGGCATGTCGAAAGAGCGCTAAGGCCGGCGGCCCAGTCGCTGCAGAACGGGCGCAATATAGCGTTGATAGAGAGAGAGCTTGGGAGGCGGCGTAAGCGCCTTCACCACTCGCTCCGGATCTTGATGCGGCGGCACGGGGAAATTCTCAATCGGTGGTGAGCCCGGAGTATCGTCTCTGGATAATTCAATAAACGATCGAATCGCCGCATTCTTCTCGGGCGACAACGGCAATTGGCCGCGGCGGTAAGCGCCGACGAGATTGCGAGATTCTAAGATCGTCTGCGCGGCCACTTCATCCGACATTTTTTCTAAATGTTCGGTGGTGTAGAACTTTAGAAATCCCATCCAATCGTCTTTGTCGGAGAATTCTTTGGCCTTGTTTAGAAGGTCTGCGTAGTCCTTCAAGCTCTTGATTTCAGAGACATGAGTCCACGCGGCAACGGCGAGATACTTATTTGCCTTCTCACTAAAATCCGGACCGTATTTGGGAATGGTCATGGGCACTCCCGTGCGGGGAATTTCGGGAGTGTAGAAATGCGTGGATAGGCGCTGCGCTTCCTTAGGCATTTCTTCGCCGGTCATCATAAACCACAAGCTCACGCGCAGTGCGTGTAAGTCGTCCTGGAACGTGGGCTTGTCACCGCGCCAGGCGGCTGGGCTCATGAAGAGTGGAGAGCCAAGAGTGGTGCCGATGACGCGGGATTCGCCGTAGCCCAAGGAGCCACCAAAATCGATGATCCGAATCGAGCCATCCGCGAGCTGGATAAAATTTGCGGGCTTGATATCGCCGTGAAACATGCCTTGTCGCGGAGCTCCTGGCACTTGCGCTTCTTCGAGCTTGGCGACGGCATTGGCCATTTGGACGGCCAAGTCGACGCGTTGATCGGTGGTGATGTTGGATTCCGAAAGTTCGCGTAGGTTTTTTGCGTCGTGGTGATACGGCGTCACGATCACGCCGGAAGTGCCGACGCGTTTGTCGTAGTAGGCGGGCAGTGCGATGTCGGGATGGGCAACGTTTACGATGTTGGTCATCAATGCTTCGTGCTCCAGCGTTTTGCGAGCGATTTCGGGACCGCCGATTTGATTGGTCACGCTTTCAGTAAAGGTCTTGATAAAGACATCAGCGGTATTGAAGTCGGCGGCGGATTCAGGGATCAGCAGATCTTTATTTTCGGGGCGTGCTGCGATGTGGAAATTCGAAAGCGACTGATTGGGAAGTTTGTCCCGCACGTCGTAGAAGTCGTCGATAGGACGGCCTGGATTATGACGAGATAGTTGGGTGAAATAACAGGGGGCAGACGGCGGAGCCGTCTTCTCAAGGGTAAAATCCACGGCATCCGCAGATGGCTGTGTAGAATCCAACCTCGGGTCGATGCGCTTGGAAATCCGCGTGGCGCCCATGGAATTCCAACTGTCATCGCCAAAAATTGTCGACGGCAGGAGTGCACACACCGTGAATACGGCATAAGCCACCACCATCACACTGGATTTTCGTATGTACGAAAACATACTCAGTTTGCTACCCCATGAACACACGCTACGCTCAAGGAGCGCGGAAACGCGTGTCAGTCTGAGTATTTGCAAAGGGTAGGCCTACTTGGTAAAAATCCTCACCACCAAAGAGGAGAAGCACAGATGTCCGACCAAGATCTCAAAGCAGAATTAGAAAGACTCCGCGCCGAGAACGACGCACTTAAGAAAACCAACGCGCGCGGCCTGAGCATGAAGATCAGCGAAAAGGGCGGATTGTCTGTTTACGGGTTGGGACGGTTTCCGGTGACGCTCTACAAAGAGCAATGGGTAAAGTTGTTGGGAATGGCGGAAGATATTAAGTCGTTTATCGCTGCAAATGAGTCGGCGTTAAAGACCAAAGAGCCCAAGTAACGCGGCTCTATCTCTGCAGCTTACTTCTGCGCTGCGTGTTCCAACCAATACTTCACACGCTCTTCCATCTCGCGGAATTCGATAGCGCCTACAACCTCGCTAGCGCGCAGCGTGTAGCTAAACTCCGTGAGATGTTCTGTAGCACCTGCGGGCATGCGATCGGTCGTTTGCGTAGAAACGACATAAACCATGTCGTCGCCGACCATGTAGGCCGCTCGCATGGGAATAGACATATTGAGATCGTATTCGCCCATCTCTATGTCGAGTTCTAGATACGTCATCAGACTGCCCATGTTTTCCATCTTGTGAATCTTTTGATTGAGAACTTTGATGATGGATTCTTTGTGAGCCGCATAACCAGCTTGCAAGCGAATCAGCGTGCGCAAGTCTTCGAAGCTGTTCACGACGGGGTAGGGTTTGCTATCGAGCCGATCCATCGCGGCAACTGCAATGTTGTAGTAATGGCTTTTGCTGTAATCGGGAGCGAAAACATCTTTAGCCGCCTGCAGGTAGACACGGTAGATGTCGCGCTTGATCTGAGCGTGCAGGTTATCGTCGATATGTGAGAGAAGTCGCTGGGGATTCTGCGCTTCGGCGATCTCGGCAAAGGTCTTCAGTGTCTTGGCGATGTACCCGACGCCAATATTTGGTTTCTCATTGGTGACGGCTTTAAATTTGTATTCGCGCGGCTCGGGGAGAGGATTACTTTTTACGACAAAGTGAGTGAGATCGTCCTCTACAGCGGAGAGCGGATGCTGCGCGCGACGAACGGTTATTTCCAGTGGGCCTGGAGCAGCACGCCGACGCAGTACGAATTGCAGATTTGTAAATTCTCCCGCGAAGTCGGCAATCTCAATCACCGTTGGCGCGGCGGAAGCGGGCGACACGCATGCTTCTACAACTCTGGGCCGCGCATCTTTCCAGATCGCTTCTAATTGATGGCTGGTGCTGTCGATTTGGGTGATGTCGACCCAATCCTGGCCGACGTTATCGGCGTAAACATGGTTCAAAGTACGCGCGATTACTTGGCGCATGATGGGCAGAGCTTGCGAGGGAGAGCTAGGAATGCGCCAGGTGTAATGATCGGGAGTTTCGCTTTCTTCGCGATCAGTCTCGGGAATTTCGGGCACTTGCCCGCCGGAGATGTAGAGCTCGGGAAGCAGCGGATGAGTGACAGGCTCTTTAGCCTCTAATTGGTTCTCACCCCAGATGGCGCGAATGACAGCGCTCTCGCAGGACTTCCACACGTTGGCGCGCGCGGGCGCACATAGAACTATCCCCAGAAATAAAAAGGTCACCCAAGTTTGTTGCACAGCTGGATTCATAACACGCTGAGCCATGGCGATCTTCCGAAAAATAGGAGAGCTCAAGTATTGGAAACCTCAACGATTTATCGGCCCGCGATTTGCATTTTACTTGTCCAAACCCCGGCTTGAAGGAGCCCTAAATATGAACGGCAATGCCAAGATAAGTTCCGTGATGAGTTCAAAATTGCTCTCGGTCGCCCCGACTGATGATGCGAGTGATGCTTACAACTTGATGGATTCTGCAGGGGTGAAGCACTTGCCAGTGTTGCAAGATGGAGAGCTGGTAGGCATTTTGTCGCGTTCTGATTTCACGTCGAACAACGTTATCGACATCGAGACCCGCCGCACGAGTTTTTCAAATCGCAAGGTGCGCGAATTGATGGTCGATCACCCAGCGACGATTACCTCCGATGAGACTTTGGAAGACGCTCGCGAAGTAATGGAAGAGGCAGGCATTCACTGCCTCCCTGTGATGCAGGGCTCGCAGTTGATTGGGATGATCACGTCGTCTGATTTTTTCAAAGAGGGCGAGTTGAGACCCGACCAAGAATTGCTCGAGCCATCGAACCGCGATGCGGAATCGATATGATGAGCAAAGAGCCTTGCCCGAAAGAGCGAGGCAGCTTTCTTTACTGCAGGGAAACGTTGCGCAGGCGAGGCATGTTTGTCGACGAGTCCATTATCCAAACAGTAGTAAAGTCCCACCCGGTAAAATTAGCGGAGTCTTGAAGTTGTGCAGCGGTGAGTCCAGAGACACCGGGCGGCACGCCCCCGCTGCCAATAGCCAAGGCGTAATTATCAGAATTGAAAAAACTCGCTGTAATAGTGGTGGTGGAGCCGGAATTGCTACCGATAAATCCGGCAACCGTGGCTGCTTTTGTACCGTTAGGAACGGTAAGATTTCCAGATGTGTAAACCCGCTGGACAGAGAAGGTGCTACCCGGGCTTGTAATGTAATTCACCCGACCAATTGTGGGAGAGGCAATCCCGACTGTGCCCGTGGTATCGAACAGCAAATCCACATTAGAGTAGACATCGCGCATGTAATTGGTGGTAGTGCCGCTGGTGAAGCGAACGTCGCCCGCAATTCCGCCGTGCACGCTGCGACTGCCCGTCGGTGTGCGGACATGCAGCGTTCCAGTCGCGTAACATTGAT
Source organism: bacterium (assembly GCA_022842225.1). Taxonomy (GTDB): domain Bacteria; phylum Bdellovibrionota; class FAC87; order UBA2466; family UBA2466; genus JALHPX01. The sequence goes on along the minus strand of JALHPX010000061.1, from coordinate 3,084 downwards.
CGATGGTAAAGACGGAGCCGGTACCAGAGCTGTGAATCAGTCCAAAGAGCCCGCCGGTGTATTGCCCGCCGTAGTTGTCGGTATCGACGGTTTTGAGGGTGCCCGAAGTGCCGCAGCGAAGGATGGCAAGCGAGCTACCGGTTTTCACGTCGACAGTTCCCATATAGAGGCCGCTAAAACTTCCGGTCAGGCCCGAGTAAGCGGGTTCGTCCTGAGCGGTCCAATTCACAAAGGCGAGAGTGTCGGTGACATTGCTGGTGCTGGAGTTGTTTAAATCATAGTAGCCGACAAGCCCGCCGAAGGTGGCAGCACCTCCGGTGCCGGTGACGCCAGGTTTACCGACGATATCCCCGCTAACGCGGATATCAGAGAGAGTGATAGTGCCGCCATCGGCGTAGAATTTTCCACATAGCCCACCAATAGTGTTGATGGCGTCCATGTAGATGGAGAGTTTGGAATTGACCACGGAGAGAGTGCCGGCAGTGGCATCGCCATACCCAATCATGCCGCCGCAATTGGTCCAGCAGCCGGTGGAGCCAGAAGCTTTCACCAATTCGCCCGAGATCTGAATGCCGTCAAAAGAAGAATTGAGCGCGCGCCCGGTGAGCAGCCCAACATTGTTCACAAGCCCATTGGCGACGATAGAAATATCATTGAGCCGCAAATTCTGAATCGTAGCGCCAGACACATAGCCAAAGGGCCCGTAGGAGAGTGCGGTGCTAGAGGGAATAGACATCGTGAGATGCGCAAGCGTGCGCCCATCGCCATCGAAGCGTCCGGTGAAGGCGACGCTGTTACTGGGAGTGTCGGCATCGTAGAAGCCGATGGGGAGCAGGGTGCGCTCGGTGGAGGAGGCATCGTACCTGGCCATGTCGATATCGTCGGCGAGCTTGAAGTGGTCGGCCCAATATTCTTGATGATTGCCGATGACGGCAAATTGATCGGCCGTGCAGATCATAAAGGGATCCGGCGCGGTGCCGCTACCACTGTGGAAATGAGTGTGAGTGGCGGTGGTCCGGCAGAAAGCCGAAGTGGTGGAGTTATCGCCGCCGCTGGCACTGGGCAAAAAGCCCCCCAATCCAGGCCCGCAGGCCGAGAGCAAAGGCGCAAAGAGAGCGCATATATAGAGGAGTGAGCGCGAAATTTTCATGGGAAAAGGTGAAGCAGCGTGAAGTTCAATTATATCTGAAAAAACCGCCCAAGTATGAAGGCCCCTAGCTACTTGAAATCAAAGGCAGAAACGCCCCCGATAACACCCGTTGACTTAGCGCACCCCGGCTCATAGTCTCACCGAACTTCAGTAAGTGTCGCGGGGTGGAGCAGCCTGGTAGCTCGTCGGGCTCATAACCCGAAGGTCGTAGGTTCAAATCCTACCCCCGCTACCAATTTAAAATCCATAAAATCAGGCACTTACGAAAACCCCAAAAGGGGTTTTTTCATTTCTAATCACCAAAATGTCGCACAAATGTCGCACGAGATCTGGAAGAGAACCGAAGTGCACCGAAATGAGATTTTAAGGTTGGGGCGAAGCGGGATCTTCTACGAGGTCTACGGGTCGGATAGAGAACATCTTGGAGACCTGCTTGATACGATCACCGAGAAGGTGAACGTAGATCATCGTGGTCTTGATGTCCTCGTGGCCCAGGATATCGCTTACGGTCTTAACGTCCACGCCTTGGGATAGCATGAGCGTCGCAGCCGTATGCCGCAGGTCATGAAACCTAATCTTTCGACCTCCCCATCTCTTCAAATCCCTCATAAAGCGGTCTCTAAAGGACTTGTGGTGGATCGGATTTCCGAAAACACTGTGGAAGATAGTTTGGTCGGGTTCAGTTTTGTTGAACTTGATTAGGCTCTCCAGTTCTTTTCGTAATCCTGGCGAACACGGAACATGTCGGCTCTTGTCGCGATTTGCTTTCAGAGTTCCCTTCAACGGGCCAAATTTTCGATCCGCGTACAGGAACTGCCTTCTAACAAATATCGTGTCTCCAGCGCCGTCGTTGCGAAAGACGAGGTCTCGGGGTTTAAGCCCCCAAATCTCGCCCGCACGCATTCCAGTATTCAGCGCAAGAAGGTAAGCGACATAGGTTTTCCTTCCTTCTGCCCGGTGCTGATTACTCCATTCTGTGTAATAGCCGCTAGCCCATGTAAGAAACGAGCGGGCTTCAGCCTCTTCCCAGAAAAGCATTTCATTCGAGTTTTTGGGAAGTTTTTTGAAACCGACAGCCGGGTTGTATGGGATTCTGCGCTGAGAAACGGCAAAGTTAAGAGCCGCCGTTATACATTCCGTGTAACGATTTACGGAGCAGTTCGACCAATTGGACTTCACGCCTTTCTTTCGGCGGCTTTTCAGCTTGTGCTGAAGCGCCGTCAAAAAATCAGCATTTATCTTATTTGGTTCGAGTTCCCCATAGAGTTCATTGACGTTCTTAATGACTTCTTTTGCACGAAGGTAATGGCCTGGAGAAACCCGTAGCTTAAGGTTTTCAAGCCAGTTTTCTGACTCCACACGGAAAGTAGTTGTGTGAAAACTACCTACGCTTGGACCTTCTTGCCGTACCTTTCGTTGTTCGACTTTCCAGTCTTCCAGGAAGTCTTGAGCCTCGCGGCTCGAAGGAAAGCGGCGGCGCAGTTCGTTGGAACCTCGCCCCGCTTCCCTAACATAAACTTCCCAGGCGACTTTACCGCTCTTGAGAATAACTTTTCTTGGTTTTGACATGGACACTCCTTTTCCGCGTCGCCTTACGGCAATCGCGAGTTGGGAGTTAGGTCCCTCAAGACATCAGTTCTTATAAAAAGCTTACCTCGGAACTTAACGACTAAATTTTCGGGAACCTTGTTCCGCTTCGGTCGATACTTCCATTCGTAAATGGTTTTCATCGAGTATCCGAATCGGGAACAGAATTCCGAAGCCTTCATTAACCCAATTTCATTTTCAAAGACCGGCACTGGAACGACAGTTCCTGAGCTTCGCGACAAACTCATAACACCTCCCCATTTTGGTTTCCAGTGACAGGAGCCGCCTCAATATGAGGTAGCTCCTGCCCTGATTTTTTGGAGGGAATGGTTTTCTTCTTTGGAGAC
>JALHPX010000060.1 GCA_022842225.1 bacterium | reverse complement strand
ATACCAGAGAGAACGCCAAAGTTGTGAAGACGGCGACGTGCCTCTTACCCCGGCTCCACTCAAGAACCGAAGTGTAGAGAAGACAAAGTAAGCCGACTTTTAAAAGCGTGTGTGTGAGCCAGTTAATCGTTTCCAACTCCCAGCGGGTGAGCAGGTAGACTCCGGCTGTCATCAAGGTGCTGGCATAGTGCTGCGACAACTCTACCGGCTCGTCGGACCATAAGAACAACTTCGAAAACATTGCGTATTTATCGGAGTGCCCCATACCTGCATACTGGGAGCTACACCACACGGTGACGTTCCCCACAGCGCTGAGCGCACCGACAAATAGCGCAATGGCCATCAACGCATACTCACCTGTGGCGAAATCTTTTCGCTTAGGAAAAGGGCGCGTGCTTAACATGACAATAGTGTAGACAACCAAGAGAGAGAGGTAGATTGCCCAGGCGTGAGTGAAATTCTTGGTACTGCGATAAAGCATGCTAAGGACCAGCGTGGAGAAGCCATAGGCAATACCAAAACCCAGTAAGGCGGAGGGAAAAAGCCCCTGCTTTTTTGGCAGATAGAAAAAACGCACACCCAGCGCATTACCCAGGCCGGCTAGCATGAGAAACAAGGCGAGCGCATTCACGCAGGTAAAAGTCTGTGACAGAATATCAAGCATTCTTTAGCTTTCTTCCAAGGGCGTAATCGACGATAAACTGAACCAAAATGCGAATAGTGCGAATCCGCGATTGCATACTGTTCGACCAATGCGACTCGCCGTGAAGACGTTCACTGAAGTAAACCGGAACCGTTTTGATCGAAATACCCATTTCGCGAGCGCGCAAAAGAACAAAGAGATCAAAGGCAAAACCCTTTGGAGCTCCCTCAAGATTCTTAGTTAGTGCACGGGGAAACACTTTGGGCTGGGCATTGATATCGTAAAGCCCTTTACGAAGTCCAACCCACACCGCCAAATCAAACGCGCGAGAGAACAGCCATGCGCCGGGTGTTCGGCCAATGCGCCTGCCCTTCACCATTGTATTGGGTGAGAGACACGCTCGCCCAAACGCCAAGAAAACATCTTCCGGACTACATTGCCCGTCCGCATGACTCCAAGCGGAATAAGCAGAATCGCAGACCTTTAAGCCTTCAGCGATACCGTGACCATAGCCTCTATTTTCAGGCACGTGCACCATTTGAATCCAGTTACGCCGAGAAGGCTCCTCGTCGATAAAACGCGTCATCACGGCCTGAGTATCGTCAATAGAACCATTGTCCACTACGACAAGACGGAAACTGTGCGGCGTGAAGCCGTGCACTTTCGCTGACTTTAAAAAGCCGTCGCAGATCTTAGAGAGATTCTTCGACTCGTTGTAGCAAGGTAGGATGAGAGCTAGTTTTAGCATGGTTTATTGATTTCCAAAGGTCCGGGTGTTTTGTACAAACCGCTGAAAGAAAAGGAAGCAACTCACTGAACTTATAAATGCTTTCTAAAGGATACCCCTGAAGTTCTGGTGAAACTAGACAGACGTCGAAGGCCTCCGACAGTTTCTCCACATCGACAAGAGGCGGCAGCTCACCAGAAAAACAATCCAGCCAAGCCCATTGAGCACGGCCAGACAAACGCAGTGCGCTATCTAAGTTCTCGTACTCTGAATAACGCACCCCATAAGGGCGCGCAGTACGACCCAAAGTCCGCCGCACAAGCGTAGGCAGTGCGCAGTCCAGAAAGAAATAACTCGATTCAGAAATCTGGTACTGCGCCATCAAACTCTCAGCGGTACTTTCTAGTCCGTCCTCTTTCACATTGAGAATGAGTACGCCACGAGGCTGGGTGACCCAAACTTCTAGAAAGCGTACAAGCGAGATGCCGTTTTTAAAGGCGTCGTGCTGGAGAACTATCTCGGAGCCACGCGAGCGCAGGTCGATTTCCGCCCCAAGAGCAGATTCTAGTTTGAGTAAGTCGGTCAGACCGTTCACGCGATGGCGGATAAGCTGGAGCATTGGAAGTGCCCTTTCCAGAACTCATAAGTTTGTAATTCGATAGGCGTGCCAAACGATACCCATTGATCGACTTCGAATATCTCAACGCGAAGACCAGCAGCGATAAGCTGGTTTATCGACGTACCCACATAAAATTCACCGTTCACCCGCTCGTTCGCCGCACGCGTCTTCTCGATTGCGGTAAATAGATCTGCGGCTCTTCTAAACCAAAACGTTCCCGTCACCAGAGCATCCGCCGAAGGATTCTCGCTAATCGTCTGCTTCTCCTGCACCCGCTCCACGCGTTGGGTTCCGGCAATTAACTTGCAATACGCATAGTCGCTAAAACTTCTGACGATGCGCCCTCGGAGATTTGTGGTCCAGATAAAGACATCGACGTTTGTTCTCTCCACCGCCCGATTCCAACGGGGAAGATCCACTCGCACTGAGTAATCACAGGAAGTCACCAGGACCGAAGCGTTTGGAGCCACCCGCTCCTTGGCAAATAGACATGTCTCCGCGGGTCCTTGAGTGAGCGAATCAAGTTCGATCACGTCATCAAAAAGTTCGGCATAAACCGGGGCAGCTGCAGCATCCACGTCGCGCCGAGTGAGCGCTAATTGGTTCCTGGCCCGCGGCAAAGATTCCACCGCCCGCCGGATCATGGGCTTGTTGTCGACCGGAATGAACGGCTTTCGTTGCGAAAACCCAAGTGCGCGAAAACGCTCGCCCTCACCCGCCATTAAAATAAGATTCGTATCGCTGGTGACTGAGTCGCTCACGAGCGCCGCAGTGGAATGAAAGCAATTCCACCACAGATTGTACTGCGCTACATCCTCCGGCGTACCCAGGCAGATAAATTTACTAACCTCGCTCACCCGAACCGTTAGCCCAGCGGCCACCATGGGGTTATAAAGCAAGCTGGCGTAGGCCTCGCCGCTTTGCGCGATCAAGATCTCCGCATATCTTTTGAAGGTGCTCCACTGGCCAAAGTAGTAAGTGCCCGTGGACGCCCATTCCTGCATTCTATCGTCGGTAAAGCTTTGCTTCTCACGCAGCTGCAACATGCGATTGCCTTCACACCGCAGGTAAGCAAAAAACGTAGAGCCCAATGAAGCTGGATGAAACCCGCGAAAAACTGCAAGACAACCGTCAGCTCCCTCGCAGTCGCTTAAGAACTGCGTGTAATTCCAATCCATCTTAAAATCGCAGTAATTCACAATCACGGGCTCGTCAGCCGAAATATCTGGAACTTGCAGGCAGCTATAAACCGGCCCTTTTTCATGCGATGGGATCACGACCGTGTGCGAATGCGGAGCTAGGCTTGTGAGCAGTGCCACCTGTTGTGGGAAGTCACGCGCCTGATCTTCATTCACGATAAAGTAAAACTCATCGCGAGTGTCAAACATCCCCACCACCTGCTCGATCATCGTGCGATCGCCCACGCGCAAAAAAGCCTTTGGCTCCGCAAAGCCAGCGGCTTGGAATCGGCGCGAGTGGCCGGCAAGTGGAATGAGAATTTTCACTTTAGAAAGGGTCTCCAGTAATCAATACTGGCTTTGAGTTGGGCGACCAGCAGACTGTCTGCAGGCTCGCGCTCACGGAAGCTGAGTTCGAGAAAGAGTCGCTGGGGACGAGTAAGCTTGCTTACCGCTTTGATAAAGTCTTGCGCTTGGATTTTGCCAGTGGTGTTGAATTCAGGAATAAAGGGCCGATGGCCTTCCTTGTTTTTACCGCTCTGTTTTAGATGAATGGAGCCAATTTCGCTGGAAAACGTTTCTATCCACGCGTACGGATCGGTGTCCTTAGGATTTGTCGACGACACATCCCCGTGATCAACGTCAAAGCACATTAAAATTGGAATGGCCGCGCCATCGTTGAGGCGGCGGTGTAGAACTTGTGCCTTGGCAATCGTTTCGCCGAACTCCCGTCGAATCGACATCGGCTCCCATAACAAAGATTTCATGCCCAAGGCCTTTGCAAATGCTGCGAGTTCTTGCCAGCCTTCAACTACTTGAGCTGTGCGTGCTTCGTAACGTGAGGGATCTGCGGCGTCTCTCGCTGTTGTAATTCCGGGATGGCTGCCGAAGGAATCCGCCCCCAGTTCGACGGCAATTTCGCAGGCACGCTTCATCCATCGCATCCAGTGCGCGCGGACTTCAGCAATTGGGTGGGCAAAATGGTTCACGCGGCTAAATGCATCGGTGAAAACTTCAGGGATCGCAACCGAGTGTTGCGCACAGGCCTGCTTGATATCTTCAATCAGTAACTTGTGTACCGACCAATCTAAATCAGGACGGATCATTTCGGTCGTCAATTGCACATGACGCAGACCAAAGGTCTCGCCCACTAGACGCGCCCAGTCTTGCGGCTCCACATAGCGATTGATCAGACAGCCTGTGTTAATTCCAAAAATCACGCAGCCTCCTCAATCATGTCCAAAGCCGGACCGTCTTTAGGACGGAGACTCAGTCCACGTGCAATGGAGCCTCGCAACTCGGCGACCGCATTTTCAATCGATATGCCAGGGCGAAACAACCCAGTGGAGCCACCTACCAAGATCCCAGCACCTGCCTCAACCAAATCGCGAGCGCGCATGGGAGTAACATTGCCATCTGCGACGATCGCAAAGTCGGCGTGCAGCTTTGTGCGCAACTCGGCCAACTCACGCACTTTAGCTGCACAATGTGGATCGCCAGCAGCACCGATGGACCCCAGAGGAACAGCAACGACTGTGAGCAAATCCACCTCGGGAAGATACTTGGCGTATTCGTCGACAGACTGACCTGAACGAACAGCTAATCCCGGGCGAAAACCCATTGAACGCAGAGTCCTAATCTCCTGGGCAGCATTCTCGCTCTCCTCCACATGAAAGCTGACGGTATCGCCCAACTGCTGCGGAATTAAGTCATAGAGATGGCCCCGCTTCTTACACATCAGGTGGTAATCGAAGACTCCACCGAAAGCTTTTCGCGCTTGCAAAAGCGCTGGTATCGGAATGCCCAAATCTTTGGTCGTCGAACCATCCATAATGTCGACGTGCAGGCGTCGAACACCGGCTGCTCGGAGCTCGGCGAGTGCTTCGCCCATGTTTAGCCAATCAATGCAGATGAGCGATGCGGAGATTTCAATTCGTTGATTCATAAATTGGGTTGGATCAGGGTTTTGAGGCCGGTGCGGTTAAGGGAGTTTTTGAAGGCGTCTTCAATGGACGTTAAGGGAAAACGATGGGTAATGAGTTGTTCGATAGGTAAAATGGTTTGCGAAATCCAATTCATCGCAGCGGTAAACTGCTTCGGTGTCGAGCCATGCGACCCGGTAACAAAAGCCTGCTGGTAGTGTATGAGATTCGAATCAAGCGCTAACTTTGCACTCGTCGACGGCAGCCCACCAAAAAAATTAATCGCAGTGCGCGGCCCTACTGTACGCAGCGCTGCTATCTGAGCATCTACCGTCGAGCACGCGGTGAAAACAAGCCGCGGGTGAGGTGCGACAGCATCTAGCTGGCGTATCCAGTCCCCTTGTGCATCCAGGCGAACGCCCTTCACAGCGATTCCCAATTCCAAAAGCTTCGCCAGTCGATCTTCGACGGGATCTAGGACAACCACCTGGCCCAAGCCATAACTCTCGGCCAGTAAAGCAAGCATGCTGCCGATAGGCCCAGCGCCAAAAATAACAACGCTCAATGCTTCTCTGGGAAAATCCGCCATCGCCGGCAACAAGCGCTCATAGCCGTTGATGCAGCAAGCAAGAGGCTCTGCCAAAGTTGCCTTCGCGAAATCGATTCCGTTGGCGATTCGGGCGATCGGACCAATCGACACGACTCGCTTATCCAATAAAATGTATTCCGAGAATCCACCGGAAAATTGGTATCCAATGGCGAGATTAGTCGCGCAGTTATTCGGATTGCCACCGATACACCACTGGCAAGAGCCGCAGGGAATATCAGCGCCAATCGCAACTCGGTCGTCCACTCTGAATTTCTCAACGCCTGCTCCGATTTTCACGATCGTTCCAGAAAGCTCGTGGCCGAGAACAGCGCCTTCTTTCACTCTCGGATTACCGTGATGGTATGTGCGGAGATCCGAGCCGCAGACACAGCACGCCGCCACGCGAACAAGCACTTCGCCTTGACCTGGTTCTGGAATAGGCGCGTGTTCCAGGACAATCCTCTGGTTTGAATAGAAACGGGCGCTGATCATGATTCGATGAGTTAAAGAAGGGAAAAGAAAGGAGTACGACTAATTTAATTTTACAGTTGTTTTGACAGATTGTTAAGGCAACAGCGTCAAACCCGGCGGTAAATCTGCCAGGCGACGAATCTGCGTTTCGACTCCACCAGTGCAGTTAGTCTCCGAGATGCGACTGCCCTTAAGCTCAAGTTCCATATGGAGTGCGGTGATTCCCTCGGTAACAGCCTGCATAAAAATCACTCCACTCCAATGCACGATAAAGCGCGTACCTGAGATCTTTTGAAAATTCACTTCTATCGTTTCTGGTCGCTGGCCACTGCCCTTGGTAACGCGGTGATTCCACTCGATCTGCCAGCTAGGATGAAACGGTTTGTCGACGTCTTGGAAGGACCGAATCCGTAGCTGGTCGAGTTCGAAAGGGTCTAGCTTTTCAAAGCCACGAATCGTCGATTCGTCCCACTGCAATCCAAGCGGCGTGGCCAGCACTCCCCAGACATCGCGGATGGGCCGCTGCAAACAGGCCTTACCCGTCGCAAAAAAGGTAATCAGCTCCTTGGTTGCCCCGTCGTGAACGACCTTGGTGGGACGGCTGCCGTTGTCCAAGATTCGGGTCTGAAAATCCTCGGCCTGGCGACATTCTTCCTTTGCTAGCCTTTCGACAGTTTGGGGACTTGCCCCCAATCGAACCACGCCCGCATTTTCCGGGCCGTCGCCACAAGCGCTCAATACGACGGTAAAAAGCCCGAAGAGGAACGTTTTGCGCCAAAAATTCATGCCCTAGTAGTTACCCTATTTCAGCTGAGTCGACTTTACATAACGCGTTAAACCTTCTACGTTTCGGTTCCCGAATGGCCCAGAAAACCAAAAAACGAATCCGTCGAAATGCTGCCGATGCCAAGGACAGTATTCTTACTGAAAGTATTCGGCTTTTTGGTGAAAACGGCATCGATCAGACGTCGTTTGCGATGATCGCCCGGGCTACGAAGGTCACGCAACCCAACGTCCTCTACCACTTTCCAAGCAAAGAAATCCTCGTTCACGAAATGGTGCAGCGGATTTTGATTCACAACCGCGAGTCGGTGGAAGCGTTAATGAAGCCCGGCGACAGCGGGCGCGAGAAGCTAGATAAATACCTGCTGGGGAATCTGGCCTGGGCTAAACAATACCCCGACGAAACTCGAGTTATTTTGCTGCTGTATTACTACGCCACCTTCCGTCCTGAGTTTCGCGATCTCTATGCATCGATCCTCAAGGGCGCCAGAGGGCGACTGGAAGGTTTTTTGCAATGCTTGGTGCGGGAAGAAAACAGGAAGCCAGAACAATCTCTCGAGCTCGTTGCACAAATTCTCCACGATTGGGTCTTGGGCGCTCTCATCAACCACCTCACCACTGCTTCGGTGCGCCTCTCTGCAGAATCTAGCTTGAGGAAAAAATGGTCCGTGCTCTTAGAAAACATCGACTAACGACGATTTCTCTTCTGATCATTGGGCTAATGACTGAAGCCGCTTTTGCCGCGGTCCGCTGCCACCGCACCCTCGTAGAAACTCTAAACAAACTTCCCACCGAAAAACGCAACAACGTTGTTTTTGAGCTGTTCTACCCACTCATCACGTCGGGCGATGGCTTTTTTGCTAGCGGTGATGGCGGCGACGTTTATGTGCATGAAGATCACATCAATGGTCAAACCACTCGCTGGGTCTTTCGTAAGGAATGCCGCTTTAGTGGCGGAGCAAGTCCCCGATCCATTCGAGATTTCTACATCAAGGTAACTCTCTCGCCTGGGGTCGGGGGCACCACCTGTGATGTGTCACCGCTTGAAAACGAATCCCCACTTTTTCAACAGATGCTGGGCCAAGCCCGCTCTGTTTTGGATTTTTATAGCGAGAAAAAGACCGTAACTGATTCAGAAATACTCGTATTGCAGGAACAGCAGACCCAGTGGAAACCGGAACAGGTTTACTTTTTCCAGGCAGTGAGCCGAACCACAGGCGAACGCCTCTCGGCTCTGGGCCTAATTGATCGCTCTCCCAATCCCGGAATCTTCAGCGGTCCCTATAGGCCGATCCCTATTCACCCAGGTGAGCCGGTGTTCGAGATTATCCGAGCAATGAACGCGACTCCCGAACTCGTCGGCCCCTCTCTGATTACACCGTGGATATCGACGGTAATTGTTCACCGCCTTGGCACCCTGGGGAGATTTCCGGTGGAAGAGCGACTGTGGGCCGTAACACCGCAACGCCAACGAGAATTGTTTGGTCGTTTCTTTCACATGGAACCAGATCCTATACATGTGTCGCCTCTCGTCTCCACTCCCCTTTTTCGCGTATCGCAGTCGGCGGCCAATTTTGTCGAACAGTTCCCGCCGACTCCGTGGCTAGGACAATTCCTTTATCTTCCATTGCAGTTTGCGTATCCGGACTAATCGCCGCTTGCCCGTACGCGGGCCATCTGGGCCGTTAACAGCGCCGCATGACTCCAGGTGAGCTCGGAGGCTCCCCGTTGCTTGCCACTGTAACGATTAAATTGCTCGCTCAAAGCACCCGTGGCTCCCGCATGCATTCTGACTCGATTTAGAAACCCATCCGCTTTCTTGAGCAGCATTTTCTCAATCAGTGCGAACAAAGGATCCGACTTCAGCACCTGCTTTTTACCGTCAAGGCAGTTAGGTTGAAAATCAGGACACAGCAGCAAAAGAAACTCCACTAGGTTTTCATCGACGTCGATCACTTCGACCTTCTTCCAATGCTCCAAGGTTACATAGAGCGCTTCGGCAAATCCGGCCGTCGTTAGAAACCATGGGTTGGCCTCATCCTGGGAGTCTTGCCCATCATATTTATCCTCTGGATACCGTCCGATCGCCGCTGCCAGGTAATTTCCCTGACGGTCCACCAGCGAACGATTGATCGAGTAGATATCCTTGAAGACATCGGCTATCCGAGCGAGCGAAACCAGTACGCGCGAATCCCATGGGGCAAAGAACCCATCATCCAGCGAGCCATGAAGCGCCGCCAGCACAACTGCCGCATCCATCCGCGAATCCTTGTAAGAGATACCGGATAATTCATTACGAGAGACTTCCAGCAAACGATCCTGCGGATTCCAAAACTCTTCGAGGGTTTTCTCTATCTCTCTGGCCTGCTCTAGGTAGTATTTAGCAGCGCCGTGGTCGCCTGATTTAGTTGCAAGCTTACCGCCCAACAGCAGGGACTTGCGTTGCACCATGCGAGTGTAAAAATGATCTCCTAGTACTTCTTCCCACAGATCGAACGACGGCTGCTTCCAGTTGGCGGCGGTGAACTCCAAATCCGCTTTGATCACCGAGTAGCTAGGCATTTGACTGTCATACCAACGCCGCGAAATGCCGCCGTCCGCAAGCACGTTGGCCATTTGAATCAGGGTAGTCGCCCGAATCGCAGGGCCATCAGTTTGCGGACGGCCCCACGGTCCATCAAATGGCCGTCCATCGACAAAGTACTTGGGTTCCGCCATGCCCATTCCCCAGGCCGGGCCGCTCATGCTGTTCTGGGATTGGTGCTTGCTCGACAAGGCCACGTAATCGTCAAATTTTTCTAGAATATTGCGACGAAACTCCGCGTCGGAGCTTCCTTCGTATTTTTGCCGCAGAACATCCATTACAAGCCCGGCATCGCGAGTCCAGTGATAGTAGTAATCCGGTTTGCTGCGTGATTGGGCGGCAACCACTGTCCCCTTGGCCGCATCTCTTGGCGAGATATTCGCAATCAGTTTATTCCACGAGACTTCAGACTGTTTTCCCAACCAAGCCGGCAAATCTCCACCGGTCCAACCAACCAAAACCAATGACAGCCAAAGCGGACATAACTTCACAGTGCCACTCCCAGTTGCTATCGCTCATTACTGAGCATTAATTATTTTTTACTGAGTAATGCTAAGTAACAAAGCATGTAAAGTATTTTGACGGGCCGTGCGAAACTTTATTTTTGTGCTTTAGCGAAGGCCTTTGGGCAGGTGCAGTTGCTTGAGTTGAATGCCAGGACTGAAAAACGGAACGCGTTGGGCTTTTTCGTAAGCCATATCGACTAATTTCTCCCCACACTCATGGCGGTGTCTGGATTCCGCTCTAGAGAAATCACTGTTGGTCAGCGGCGCTGACAAGGCCGCTCTTTGGCGGGCAAACCACTGCGATGGAAAGAGTCCGAGGCTACGCACTGCTTGGGTCCATCTTTGAGTCCGATCCACTACCCCCCAAAAAGGAAGTAAAAATCGTGTGTCGGAGCGATAGAATGCGTGGAGAGCCTTGGAGAAGAAACCAACAACGGCGGTGGCTCCCACTTCAAGACCTTTAAAATTGCCGGCAACAAATGCCGCCGTCGCTAGCATGATTGTCGCTTCCGCTAAGGATGCCGCGATGCCAACCAGGGTTGTTTCTAAGGTGGTTGGCTCGAGCTGCGAGATATTGAGAATCACTTCCTCGTATTGAGCGGCGATCTCACGGGAGAGGCGCTCTAATTCTCGCTCGCGATAAATTGGAGAATACGAGCGCGATTCTTCGATGTTTCTCAGTTCTCGGAGCAGCCCAGCAAGCTTTCGCATCGTACGCTCGAGACTGAATTCGTCGACATAGAGGTAAGGATCACGCTTGCGAGATTCGATTTCATCCATGCGCGCCTGCACAGCATCGGGCAGCAATTGCCGTAGATAGATACTCTGGGCGATTAATTTGGCGTCTTTAGAATCGGGAGCGGGCAAGACAAGGGTCTCTTCCAACTGCCTGATTTCGCGCTCGGTACGCTCGGAATTCTGCAGCACGTGCCGATAATGATCTAGCCAATCCTTGAGGAAAAGATAATGGAGGATGCGCTCCATTTGCCTAGGATCATCAGCTTGTTGGACAAGATCTTTCTCGACGTACCGGGCATAGGATTCCATCCCCATTCGAATGGTGTCGGAAACTAGGGCCGGCACCTTCGCATGCGTCACCACCGACGACAAAACCAAACCAACCCCACAAATTTTAACAAATTGACGCACCATGTCCCTTTAAAGACACATCG